>DATNCU010000376.1:0-2002 GCA_035607145.1 Thermoanaerobaculia bacterium | reverse complement strand
ACCGGCTACATCGACCATGCACGGAGCAGCGGCGACGCCGAGGTGGTCCTCGGCGGCGGCGCCGACGACAGCAAGGGCTGGTTCATCGAGCCGACGGTGGTGCTCACCACCAACCCGCGCCACAAGCTGATGACCGAAGAGATCTTCGGGCCGGTGCTGACGATCTACGTCTACGACGACGACGCGGTGGAGGAGACCCTCGACCTCTGCGACACCGCGACGCCGTACGCGCTCACCGGTGCCGTCTTCGCGCAGGACCGCGCCGCCATCGTCCACATGGCGAAGCGGCTGCGCCACGCCGCCGGCAACTTCTACGTCAACGACAAGCCCACTGGCGCTGTGGTCGGCCAGCAGCCGTTCGGCGGCGGCCGCGCCTCCGGCACCAACGACAAGGCGGGCTCGCCGATGAACTTGTTGCGCTGGGTCTCGCAGCGCGCGGTGAAGGAAACCTTCGCGCCGCCGAAGGACTTCCGCTACCCGTTTATGGCGGAGGACACCCGAGGCATGGAAGACGAGGCGAGCGGCCGGCCTTAGCTACATCAAGCTCTTGACGTAGCCGCCGTCGACGGTGATCGCCTGGCCGGTGAGGTACGACGCCGCCGGCGAGCAGAGGAAGGCGACCACTTCGGCGATCTCGTGCGGCTCGGCGAGGCGCCCCGCGGGCACCGCGGCCGCCCACTCGGCGAGCACCTCCTCGGCCTTCTTGCCGGTGCGCAGCGACGCCGCCTGCGCGAGCTCCTCCTGCCGGTCGGTGCGCGTGTAGCCGGGCAGCACGCTGTTCACCGTGATGCCGTCGCGCGCCACCTCCTGCGACAGCGTCTTGAGGTAGCCCACAACCGCCGGACGCAGCGTGTTGGAGAGCGCCAGGTTGGCGATCGGTTGCCGCGCCGACACCGAGTTGAGGGCGACGATGCGTCCCCAACCGCGCTTGCGCATCCCCGGCAGCACCAGCGAGCAGAGCCGCGGCACGAAGAGCAGGCAGAGGTTGATCGCCTCCTGCCAGTCCTGCTCCTCGAGGTCGACGGCGCGCTTGCTCGGCGGTCCGCCGCCGTTGGCGACCAGCACGTCGACCGCGCCGACGGTGCCCTCGGCCTGCTGCACCAGCCGCCTGAGCGACTCCGCCGAGCGCACGTCGACCACGACCGCCTCCACCTGCGCCCCCTCGGCGGCGAGCTCGTTGTGGGCACGTTCGAGCTTGGCGCCGCCGCGGCTGGCGATGACGATCTTGGCGCCGCGATGCGCCAGCGCCCGCGCGGTGGCGAAGCCCATCCCGCTGCTGGCGCCGGTGAGCAGCGCCACCTTCCCCTCCAGGCTCCACTTGCTCATCGTGCGCGTATCCTAGCCCGACTGATCGACGGATCTCCCGCTTGCGCGCGGTGCCCTGGCGTCAGGTAGGCTGGCCGCACCCACTCTGCGTCATCCACCGGAACGGAGGTCATTTCTTATGCGCAGGCCAACTGCCGCGCTCTCTTGGGCGCTCGGCTCGCTCGGTCTTCTCGGCTCCATCACCGCCGCAACCGCGCAACCGATCGCCGATCTCGCGGCGATCAGCGCGCCGGCCGCCATCGCCGGCCGCGGCGAGCAGCTGCCCGGCCTCACCTGGTCGCTCGACCTGCTGGCGAAGCGCAGCTCCACCGCCAAGGCGGCGAGCCCGGCGCTCGCGGTGGCGGCGGCCTTCGAGCTCTCGCCTCAGCTCGCCGCGCTCCGCGATGCGGGCCTGGTGCGCACCGATGGCGACCGGGTGCAGGTGTGGGGATGGTTGAAGGGCGACCTCCCGGAAGCCGTAGACCTGCTGCGCTCGCTGGGCGCCGAGGTGGAGCGTCAGGAGCCCAGGCATGGGTTGTTGCAGGCGTGGGTGCCGGTGTCGAGGCTCGCGGAAGCGGCGGGCTCTGGGCTCTTCCGCAGGGTGTCGCTGCCCGCTTATGGCGTCGTCAGCTCCGGCGCGGTGAGCTCGCAAGGCGACGCGCTGCTCAACGCTGCCGCGCTGCGCACGGCGACGGGC
>DATNCU010000372.1:0-7989 GCA_035607145.1 Thermoanaerobaculia bacterium | reverse complement strand
ATCTGCGACACCAGAACCTTCAAGATGGTGAGGATGCGCTTGAGCGTGGCGAGCGCGGTCGGCGTGTCGCCTTCCTCCAGGCTCTTCTGTAGCAGCGTCGCCTCGTGGAGGATCTGCTTGAACCACAGCTCGTAGACCTGGTGGATGACGATGAACAGCGTCTCGTCGTGCTCGGGGCCTTCGGAGAGCGGCTTCTGCAGCCCGAGCAGCGCGTCGAGCTGGAGGTATTGCGGGTAGGTGAGCGCCACGGTTGGCGATGCTACCGCAGCGCTGCGGGGGCCGCCTGGCGTCGATGTGGGGTGCGATAGGCTGCCGGCCGATGACGCGCAAATACGGCCAGCGCGGCTACCAGGAAGGGGAGCGGCGCGAGCCCGGCCGCAGTAGCTTCGGCGGCGGCGCGCCGCAGCGCCGCGAGCCGCCCCCGCCGCGCCACAACCTCGACCGCCCGCGCGGCCGCGGCCTCGGCGCGCCGAGCGAGCAGACCTTCCGCTGCGCCGTCTGCGGCACGAAGCAGGCGGCTCCCGACGCGGAAGCGTTCGCCGCCGCCTGCGAGAAGTGCGGCGCCGACCTCCATTCCTGCACCCACTGCACGCACTTCGACACCGCTGCGCGTTGGGAGTGCCGTCGGGCCGACGAGCGGCAAGCGGCCGGCCTCGGGCCGGTGACGAAGAAAAGCAAGCGCAACGACTGCCCGCTCTTTGACGCCAAGGCCACGCTCGAGTTCGCGCAGGAGAAGCCGGCCGATCCTGACCCGAACGACCCGCGCGCCGCCTTCGACGCGCTGTTCAAGATCTGACGCGCGACGGACTCGATGGTCATCAAACCCAAAGTTCGTGGCTTCATCTGCACCACCGCGCACCCGGTGGGCGCCGCGCGCGAGGTGCAGCGGCAGGCCGACTACGCGCGCAGGCTCCTGTTCGCCGACGGCAAGCCGCGCGCGGCACTCGTCGTCGGCTCCTCGATGGGCTACGGCCTGTCGACGCGCATCGCCGCCGCCTTCGGCGCCGGCGCCGGCACCGTCGGGGTCTTCCTCGAGAAGCCGGCGAGCGAGAAACGCACCGCCACCGCCGGCTGGTACAACAGCGCCGCCTTTCACCGCGCCGCCGCCGACGCCGGTCTCTACGCGTCGAGTATCGACGGCGACGCCTTTTCGGACGAGATCAAGCAGCAGACGGTGGAGACCATCCGCCGCGACCTCGGCCAGGTCGACCTCGTCGTCTACAGCCTGGCGGCGCCGCGCCGCACCTTCGCCGACGGCACGGTCGCCAAGTCGGTCCTCAAGCCGATCGGCGCCACGTACCGCAACAAGACCATCGACGTCGAGAGCGGCGCAGTGTCCGAGGTGTCGATCGAGCCCGCCGAGGAGGCGGAGATCGCCGACACCGTGAAGGTGATGGGCGGCGAGGACTGGGAGGCGTGGATCGACGCGCTGGAAGCCGGCGGCGCGCTCGCCCCCGACGTGCGCACGCTCGCCTACTCCTACATCGGCCCCGAGCTCACCTACGCCGTCTACCGCAAGGGCACCATCGGCCGCGCCAAAGACCACCTCGAGGCGACAGCGAAGCGGCTCGACGAGCGGCTGCGGGCGAGTGGCGGACGCGCCTTCGTCTCCGTCAACAAGGGCCTGGTGACGCAGTCGAGCTCGGCCATCCCGGTGGTGCCGCTCTACATCTCGCTGCTCTTCCGGGTGATGAAGGACAAGGGGCTGCACGAGGGCACCATCGAGCAGATGGGGCGGCTGCTCACCGATCGTCTCTACGCCGGCGGCGAGGTGCCGACTGACGAAGGGGGGCGCATCCGCCTCGACGACCTCGAGATGCGCGACGACGTGCAGACCGAGGTCGAGCGCCGCTGGCGCGAGGTGGCGAGCGATAACGTGGAGCAACTCAGCGACCTCGCCGGCTACCGCCACGACTTCCTGCAGCTCTTCGGCTTCGAGGTGGACGGCGTCGACTACGCGGCCGACGTCGATCCGAACGTTCCACTGATACCGGCCTAGCCGGCCGCGTTCCGTTGGTGCCTGCTCAGAGAAGAGGCACGCCGGCGGCTCGCCGCGCGCCGTTCGGAGCGCCACGAGCACCGCTTGCACCACTGGCGGTGGCTGGAGCGAGCGCGCTGTTACCATCCGCGCCGATGAAAAAGCACCGCAGGACCGTCTCGCGCATCCGTTGGGCCTTGTTCGTTGGACTCGTCGCCGCCGCGCTCGTCACCTCCGTCGCTGTCGAGGCTCGCGCGGCACGGCATGCCCAGCCCGCGACGGACCCGGCCGTAGCTGCACTGCGCGACCAGGCGCTCCAGAGCGACGCGGCGTGGAAGCTCCTCGCCTCGCTCACCACCGAGGTGGGCCCGCGCTCCGCCGGCTCGGCCGGCGACAAGCGCGCCGTCGAGTGGGCGCTCGCGGCGATGAAGGGGCTCGGCCTCGACGACGTGCGCAGCGAGCCGGTCGTGGTGCCGCACTGGGTGCGGGGCGAGAATAGCGGCGAGATCCTCGCGCCCTTCCCGCAGAAGGTGCTGCTCACCGCCCTTGGCGGCAGCGTCGGCACATCGGAGGAAGGGATCACCGCCGAGGTGGTCGGCTTCCCGACGCTCGAGGCGCTGCAGGCGGCGCCCGACGACCAAGTACGCGGCCGCATCGTCTACCTCGACCGCCGCATGGAGCGCACCAAGGACGAGCGCGGCTACGGCGAGGGTGTTGGCATCCGCCGCGACGGGCCGGCGACCGGCGGAAAGAAGGGCGCGCTGGCAGTCCTCATCCGCTCCGTCGCCACTGGCAACCACCGCTTCCCCCACACCGGCACCACCTTCTACGGCGAGGCGCCGAAGGTGCCGGCTGCCGCGCTCGCGGTGCCCGACGCCGACGTGCTGGCGGCGCAGCTCGCGAGCGGCAAGCCGGTGCGCTTCCACCTCAAGCTCACCAGCCGCGTCCTCGCCGACGAGCCGTCGGCGAACGTCATCGGCGAGGTCCGCGGCGCCACGCATTCCGACGAGATCGTGCTGCTCGGCGCCCACCTCGACTCCTGGGACCTCGGCACCGGCGCCATCGACGACGGCGCCGGCTGCGCCATCGTCATGGCGGCGGCGAAGCTGATCGCGGCGCAGCCGCGGCGGCCGGCGCGCACCATCCGCATCGTGCTCTACGCCAACGAGGAGGCCGGGCTCTCGGGCGCCCGCGCCTACGCCAAGGAGCACGCCGACGAGCTGCCGAAGCACGTGCTGGCGCTCGAGGCCGACCTTGGCGCCGGCAAGGTGTGGGGCCTGCGCGCGCTCGCCGCACCCGCCGGCCGCACGTTCTTGCAGGAGGTGGCGCGCGACCTCGCGCCGCTCGGCATCGACTGGCTGGAACCCGCCGCCTTCGGCGGCGCCGACCTGAGCCCGCTCGAGCCCGCCCACGTGCCGCTCGCCGACCTCGCCCAGGACGCCAGCGAGTACTTCGACTACCACCACACGGCCGACGACACCCTCGACAAGGTCGATCCCAAGTCGCTCGCGCAGGTCGTCGCGGCGTACGCCGTCACCGCTTGGCGTGTCGCCGACTCGACGGTCGCTTTCGGTCCGGCGCCGCCGCCGCCGCCGCGGCGCTGAGGAGTCCCCTATCGACTCGATGCGGGGATCGTTGATAGCTTCTCGCGCAGTCACCGTTCGTCAACGGCCTCGCGAGAAGTGGAGGGGTGAGCTATGCAGTCGCAGAGGGCTGTCGGCTTCGTCTTTCGTCTGGCCGCGTCCGGCGTCTTGGTCCTTAGCGCAGCGGGTCTCGTCGACCCTGCCTTCGCCGTCGAGCCCGCCAAACCCAAGCCGCCCTTCGAGATCACCGAGGACCGGCCGCGCTGCAGCAACTACAACCCCAAGCGGCAGGCGCTCTTCGGCACCACGCACCTGCACACTGGCCTCTCCTTCGACGCCAGCATCCGTTTCGTCGACTACGCCAACGGCAACGACCCGCGCGGCGCTTATCGCTTCGCGCGACAGCTGGCGCCGATCAACATCCCCGAGCCGTCGGGGCTGCAGCCGCGGCCGCGCAAGAGCTGCCGCGACCTGCCGACGCCGACGCCCGGCAACGGCCCCAGCCGCACGCCGTGCATCGACGACCCGCTCGACTGGGGCGCCGTCACCGACCACTCGGAGCACTTCGGCGTCATGGGCTTCTGCAAGGGGTTACTCAAGGACGCCTCGGGCAAGGACGTCCCCGAGAGCCTGTCGATGGAGTGCCGGATGATCAACGGCTTCTTCTACGAGCCGCTGCACGCCATCAACCCGGCGTTCGGCAAGAGCCTGGCCTCCAACGCCTTCACCCAGCTCACCGTCCCCGGCCTCGGCCCGGTGAGCAAGAACACCAACCTGCCGGTGTGCAACAACAACCCCGAGCTGTGCGCCAAGGCCGAGATGGAGGTGTGGGGCGAGATCCAGAAGGCGGCCGAGGAGGCCTACGACCGCAGCGAAGAGTGCAAGTTCACCAGCTTCGTCGCCTACGAGAACACCTCGACACCACTGCTCAACAACTGGCACCGCAACGTCATCTTCCGCAACGACCGCGTGGTTGCGAAGCCAGTCAACGCCATCGACATGGCGGTGAGGGTCAACACCGACCCCACCAAGGAGCCGATCGACAGCGTCGCCTCCATCGTCATCGGCAAGGACGACACGGCGCGGGTGTGGCCGGTGCCTGAGGGAACACGTGTCACCTATCCGCTGCCGCAGCCCTTCTGGAACAAGCTCGAGGAGGACTGCACCAACGGCAAGAACGTCACCCCGGGGAAGGCGAAGCGCTGCGATTTCATCACCATCCCGCACAACAGTAACCTCGGCGGCGGCGGCGAGCTCATCCCGCCGATGTTCCTCGACCCCTTCAACACCGCCGACGCCAAGCGGCACCTGCAGATGGAGCCGCTGGTCGAGATCTACCAGGACAAGGGCGCCAGCGAGTGCCGCTACGACCCGCGCTTCCTCGCCGGCACCAACACCATCGACGAGTACTGCGCCTTCGAGATCCTCGACGGCAAGACCCTGGGCTCGGCCTCCGGCGTGGGCTCGGGAGGCTCCACCGGCCCCGAGCCGCCGGACACCTGGGGCGACCGCGCCTACGTGCGCAACGTCTGGAAGGACGGCATCCAGTACGCCGCCACCGGCAAGTTCGACGGCATCAACCCCTTCAAGATGGGCGTGGTGTCCGCCTCCGACTCGCACACCGGCGTCATGGGCTGGCACCCCGAGAACGAGCAGTGGCCGGGGCACCTCGGCATCGACGACGCCTACCCGATGTCGGAGTCCTCGACCATCCAGAACGGCACCGGCGGCCCGTCGGTGGTGTGGGCGGAGGAGAACACCCGCGACTCGATCTTCGAGGCCCTCAAGCGCAAGGAGACCTACGGCACCAGCGGCCCGCACATGAAGGTCCGCTTCTTCGGCGGCTGGGGCTACCCGCGCGACGCTTGCGGCAAGGACTTCGTCCAGATCGGCTACCAGGGCGGCGTGCCGATGGGCGGCGACCTGCCGCCCCGCACCGCCCGCGACGGCGCCCCGACGTTCATCACCTACGCCACCTGGGACGACAAGATCCGCACCAAGCTGCAGCAGATCCAGATCATCAAGGGCTGGGTCGACACGCGGGGCCAGCACGAGCAGGTCTACACCGTGGCCGGCGACCAGGGCAGCGCGCTCAACCCGCAGGCAGGGCTCGACGCCAAGACCTGCAAGGCAAAGCCGGAGCTCGGCCGCGAGAAGCTCTGCGCGGTGTGGCAGGACCCCGACTTCGACGCCAAGCAGCACGCCTTCTACTACGTGCGCGTGCTCGAGGAGCCGGTCTGCCGCTACAGCACGCTGTGGTGCCGCACCTGGATCGGCGTCGACCCGCTCAACACCAGCCAATGCAACAGCCAGCTCGCGGCGCTCGCCAACGGCGGCGCGGGAGACAAGCTCAAGGCGAGCCAGGGCGCCATGTGCTGCTCCAACCAGACCACCAGCACCTTCCTGCAGCCGGTGATCCAGGAGCGCGCCTGGACCTCGCCGATCTGGTACGAGCCGGCGACGCGCACCGCCGTCGCCAAGAAGTGAAGCGATGAGGTGGTGGAAGGCCCCGGCGCTGCACATGGCGGCGCTCGGGGCCCTGCTCTTCGGCGCCTTCGAGCTCCGGGGCGGGGCCCTGCTGCCGCAGAAGCGGCGGGTCGAGATCCCCGCCCATCGTCTGGAGGCAATGTTCCGCGACTTCGTCGCCGACACCGGCCGCGCTCCGACTCACGACGAGTGGGACCAGATGATTGACATGCAGGTCGACGACGAGGTGCTCTTCCAGTACGCGCTCGCCCTCGGGATGCACGAGAACACGGCGGCGCAGGCGCGTCTCGCGCAGATCGCCGACTTCGTCGAGGCCAACCCGCACGAGGAGACGGCCGCGGGCAAGGCGCACGCGGCGATGGAGCTCGGCCTCCACGAGGGCGACCTGGTGGTGCGGCGCATCCTCGTTGACAGCGCCAAGCGGCTGATCCGCGGCGTGGTGCTGATGCAGAAGCCGGCGCCGCAGGCGGTCGAGGAGTTCTACGCCGCCCACGCCGCGGAGTTCACGCGGCCGGCGCGCGTGCGCATCTCGCAGGTGGCGGTCAACAGCTTCGCCTGGCCGGACTCCGAGGAGCACGCGCGCGCGCTGCTGGCGCGGATCCGGGCGGAGAAGCTCGACCTCGAGCAGGCGCTGGCGCTCGCCGACGAGACGCCGGCGCCGGTCCACCTGCCGCTCGTCACCGAGCAGGCGCTGCGCTCGGAGCTGGGTAACGAGTTCGCCGCCGCGGTGATGGCGGTGCCGCCGGGAACCTGGTCGGAGCCCATCCCCTCGGACTACGGCTACCACCTGGTGTGGGTGCACGAGGTCCAGCCGGCCCGTGTGGAACCGCTTGCGGAGGTAAGGGAGCAGGTGGAGCAGTCGGTGCTGCACAAGCTCGCCGACGATTGGCTCAAGCTGCGGCTGAGGGAGCTGCGCACGGAGTTCGAGATCGTCGTGCCGGGGAGGATGTCGTGAGGCGCCGCGCCGTTCTCGCGTGGCTCCCGGCGGCCGTGGCGGTCGCGTTCGGCGCCGCCGGCGCGGCGCGGGCTCACCAGTTCGCGCCCGCGCTGCTGGAGATCGAAGAGCGGTCGGCCGAGGAGTCGATGGTCAAGTGGAAGCAGCCGGCAGTCCGCGTGCAGGGCAGCCAGCTGCGACCGGTCCTGCCGGTCGAGTGCGAAGGCGTCGGCAATCCGGAGGTCAAGCAGGAAGGCACCGGGATGCGGGCGAGCTGGCGGATTCGCTGTCCGCGCGGCCTGGCCGGCAAGTCGGTGGGCGTCGAAGGCATCGCCGGCAGCCAGGCCGACGTGCTCCTCCGCATCGCCCTGCGCGACGGCCGCCGCATCCGCCACGTGCTCAAGGCCGAGACGCCCAGCTTCCGCATCGACGCCGACAGCAGCCGCGCCGGTGTCTTCAAGGACTACTTCGACCTCGGCGTCGCGCACATCCTGCGCGGTTGGGACCACCTCCTCTTCGTGCTGGCGCTGGTCCTGCTCGTCGGCTGGGGGAGGTCGCTGCTGTGGACGATCACCTCGTTCACCGCCGGCCACAGCGTGACGCTGGCGCTGGCATCGCTGGGAGTCGTGCACGTCCCGCAAGCGCCGATCGAAGCCGCCATCGCGCTCAGCATCTACGTCCTCGCCGTCGAACTCACCAGCGCGACGCGGGGCAAACGGACGCTGACGCAACGGGCACCGTGGGCGGTGGCGGCCGGGTTCGGCTTGTTGCACGGCCTGGGCTTCGCCGGCGCGCTGGCGGCGGTCGGCCTGCCCACTGCGGAGATCCCACTGGCGCTTTTCTCCTTCAACGTCGGCATCGAGGCGGGGCAGCTCGCGTTCGTCGCCGTCGTGCTCCTCGTCGCCGCAGCGTTGCGCCGAGTGCCGTTCGCGTGGCCGCGCTGGTCCCACGCCGTGCCGGCTTACGGCATCGGCGCGATGGCCGCCTTCTGGTTTCTCCAGCGCACC
>DATNCU010000590.1:0-5294 GCA_035607145.1 Thermoanaerobaculia bacterium | reverse complement strand
GGCAGGAAGAACTCCTTGGTCAGCGTCGTCAGCATCACCCGCCCGGTCTCGCCGTAGCCCACCGCGCGGTCGGTGTCGTCAGGATCGACGAGCTCGAACACCGCGCGCGGCGACGGCGGGTAGTAGGTGATGGCGTAATCGTCGGCGGGATGGAACGGCTTCGGGCAAGCAAGGCCCATGAGCGTGTTGCCGTAGGTGGGCACGAAGTCGATCCCGGGCACCAGCTCCTCGCGCGCGAAGCGATGGAACTGCGGCGTCATCTCGGTGCCGCCGCAGAAGATGCCGGTGATGCCGGCGCGGCGCAGGTCGACCTTCTCGCACAGCGCCTCGAGCAGCTTCGGCGTGGTGAAGAGGCAGCGGATCGAGTCGTGGGCGCGCAGCAGGTTCAGTCCCTGGTCGACGACGTGCGCCTTGTAAGCCTGCAGCTCGCGCGGCCGGGCGTCGCGGATCAGCCGGTTCACCCAGCGCGGATCGAGGTCGACGTGAAAGGCGATGCCGCCGCGCACCTGCGCCAGGTGCTCGATCGAAAGCCGCAGCCGGCGCGGGCCGGTGGGCCCGAGCATCAGCCAGTCGGCGCCGGGCGGGAACGTGGCGTCGGAGAGGGTCTCGCTGTAGAGCGAGTAGTCGATGCGGAAGTCGTGCACGTTGATGCGCGACTTGGGTACGCCCGTCGAACCACCCGTCTCGAAGATCGCGATCGGCGCGTCGGCGTACGCACGCGGCACCCAACGGCGGATCGGCCCGCCGCGCAGCCAGTCGTCCTGGAAATGGCCGAGGCAGGCGAGGTCGTCGTAGCCGTGGATGCGCTCGCGCGGGTCGAAGCCGAGATGGCGCACGCGCTCGAGCCAGAACGGGCAGCCGGTCTCCGGCGAGAAGTGCCAGGCGACGATCTCGCGCACGTGCGCGTCGAGCCGCGCGCGGGCGACGGCAACGCGGCTGCTGAGGCCGCCCGTGTCGGGCTCCGCCCGCGCCGCGGTGGCGCCGGCGGGAACGCTCAGCGTGCTCCTCCCGGTGCCGCGGCCGCGGGCGACGGCTCGGGCTTGGCGGCCGGCGCCGTCCAGTGCGCGCCGTTCTTGAGCGCGAACAGCTTGCCGCGGCTCATCACGTAGAGCACGCCGTCCTTGGCCACCGGCGTCGACAGCACGGCGGTGCCCATGTTCATCTCGGCGATCACCTTCTTCACTTTGCCGGCGGCGAGCACCGCCACGTCGCCGTCCTCGTCGCCGAGGTAGACGCGGCCGTCGGCGACGAACGGCGAGCCCCAGATCGCCGCCAGCACGTCGTGCTTCCAGTACAGCTGCCCGGTCTGCGCGTCGAGGGCGTAGAGGAAACCCGACAGATCGGAGATGTAGACGATGCCGTCGGCGATGGCGGCGGTGGAGATGGTGCGATGGAAGTCCTCGCCGCCGCGGTGCCAGACCTGGGCGGTCGCGGTGACGTCACCGTCCTTGGTGGCGTCGATGGCGTAGAAGTGGCCCGGCGCTTCGCCGTGCTCGGGGTCCTGGCCGACGCCGATGTAGACCTTGTCGTCGTAGATCACCGGCGTGGCGATGAGGTTGTTGCGGGTGCCGGCGCCGCCGATCACCCACTTCGAGTCCTTGGGGTTGGCGTCGAACTTCCAGAGCTGCTTGCCGGTCGCCGGCTCGAACGAGTAGATCCAGCCGTCGTCGCCGGGGAAGATCACCTGCGGCCGACCCTTGATGACGCCGTAGGCGGGGTTCGACCAGGTGCCGTGGAGGATCTTGGCGCCGGGCGAGTGGTCCTCCCAGACGAGCTTGCCGGTGTTCTTGTTGACGGCGATGAAGCTCGGCGCCAGCGGCACCGGCACGTTGATGTGCGCCTCGTCGACGCCCTGCCCGGTGGTGGTGAACACCAGGTCTCCGACGACCAGCGGGTTGCCGGCGGCCTGGTTGTGCGGGAAGACGTCGAGCTCGGCGATCATGTCGAGCTTCCAGACGACGTCCTCGTCGATCTCGCTGGTTTCCGTCTCGGCCGTGTACGGGCCGTCGTTCTCGCCGTCGCGGAAACCCTCGACGTCGGCGGCGATCAGCTCGGCACGGTTGGAGACGTAGTAGAGGCGATTGCCCTCGACGTACGGCCCGTCGCAGATGCCTTGGAGCGGCCAATCGTTGACTCGCCCGGCAGAGAGCTTGGCGTGGGCCGCCTGCCAGAGGAACTTGCCGCTGTCGGCGTCGAAGACCATGACGACGCCGCGGTCGCCGGTGAGCTTGGGGTTGCGGTGGCCCTCGTTGTTGGTGCCGGCGAAGATGCGGTTCTTGTAGAGCACCGGCCCGCCGTAGGACTGCGAGCCGAGCTCGGCCATCCACAGCACGTTCTCGCCGGTCTCGACGTTCCAGCGCTCGGGGAGCCCCTTTGCGGGCGAGACCATGTTGCGCGAGCGGGTGTTGCCGAAGAGCGAGTAGTCGGTGGTCTCCACCAGGCTGATGCCTTGGGCCAGCACGATGCCGGCGGCGGCAGCGGCGAAGAGCAGGTTGAACGCGATCCGGGCTCGGTGCATCAGAGGTTCCTCATCAGGGTGTCTTCGTCACCTCGACGTTGTCGTAGTACACCGGCGCCGGCGAGTAGCCGTAGAGGCCGGGGCTGCCCTGTGCGATCGGCAGCGGGTCTTCGGCGACGAGCGTCCACTCTGCAGGCTCGGGCTGCCCGCGCGGCCACACCTTGGCGCGCACGACTCCCTTGCCACCTTCGCTGCGCACGGCGACCTTCATCGTGTACCAGGTGCCCGGCTGCCAGGGGAACGGCACTTCCTTCGAGGCGCGCAGCTCCGAGTCCCACGAGCGCACCTGGATCTGCTGGTGGCTCCCCATCAGGTCCACCGTGTAGCCGCTGTTGATGAGACCGACGTCGCCGAGCTTGCGGCCGACCTGCTCCGCCATCACGTCGGCCTGGATGGTGTAGCCCGACCAGTCGGGCGCGGCGAGGAAGGTGCGGTGGCGGTGGACGCCCTCGGGCGACGGCCCCTTCTTCAGCACCTTGCCGTCGGCGGTCTCGACGACCTCGAAGCGCACCGCACCGGAGAGGAAGTAGGGCGGCCGCTGGCCCGGCGCGATCGCGTCGAATGTCTCGCGATAAGGCGGCGGCGCGATGACCCGCGTGCGTGCCGAGCCGGTGAGCTCGCCGGCGTGCGCGACGACCTTGCCGAGCTGCGTTCCCTTTGCGGCGTCAGGCGTGAAGCGGCCGCCGTCGACGGGCCCGGCCAGGCCCTCCAGAGACCAGGTGACCGCTGGAGCTGCCGCCGGCCGTCCGTTCGCGTCGAAGGCGAGCACTCGGAAGGTCGCGGGCTCGCCGGGGCGAAGGCCGACCTCGGCCGGCACGACGAGCACCTTCGCCGCCGGGCCGGCCGCCGTCTCCGCTGCCGTGGCGGCGGGCGTGGATTTCGTCGCCCGGAACGGCTTGCTCTTGTCGCCGAGACAGTAGAGCCCCTCTTCGGTCGCCAGGTAGATCCGCCCGTAGGCGATCGCCGGCGAGCCGTAGATCTCGGCGTAGCGGCCGTCGGGCATCTTGATCTCCTCGCTGTCGAGGATCTTGCCGGCGCCCGCGTCGACGACGTGGAAGTGCCCGTTGACCTCGGTGGCGAACAGCTTGCCGTCCGCCACCGCGGCGGAGCCCTTGCCGACGGTGCCGAGGTCGAGCGTCCAGCGCCGTTGCCCGGTCGCGGCGTCGAGCGCGAAGAGGTTGGCCGAGTTGTCGATCACGTAGAGCGTGCCGCCGTGCAGCGTCGGCGACGGGAAGCCGTCCTCGATCGGCGTTCGCCACTTCTCGTTGGTGGCGGTGATGTCGCCGCTGCCGTGGCCGCTGAAGGCGACGACGCGCCCCATCTCGACCGAGTCGACGTTCTCCTCGGCGTGCGCCGCGTACACGGTGGCGTCGGGCCCGACCGCGACGGTGGTGTTGAGGGCGATCTTGCTCAAGTGGAAGCCCCACACCTTGTCGCCGGTGCGCGCGTCGACGGCGTAGACCCAGCCGTCGGCGTTGCCGCCGATGGCGAGGCGGCGCCCGTCGATGGTGGCGATCACCGGCGTCGTCTGCGTGTTGAGGTCGGCCGGCGGGCCGCCGGGCGTCGACACCCAGATCAGCTCACCCGTCTTCTTGTCGAAGGCGAACAGCCGATGCCGCGGCGGCCCCAGCTCGCCCCAGCTGCTGGAGACGAAGGTGACGATGAGCCGATCGCCGTCGATCACCGGCGTCTGCGTGCGGCCGCCGTAGCCGGAGAAGAAACCGAGCTCCTCCACCAGGTTGCGGCGCCACACCACCTTGCCGGCGCGGTCGAAGCAGAAAAAGCTGCCGCCCACCCCCTGGGCGTAGAGGTAGCCGGTCTCGGCGTCGCCGGCGAGGTTGGCCCAGCCGACGCGGTTCTCGGGAACGGCCGTGTGGTAGACGTTGAAGCGTTGCTCCCAGAGCAGCTTGCCGTCGCGGGCGTCGTAGCAGGCCACCCGCTCCTGACGCAGGGCGCCCTCGCCGGCGCGGCCGTTGATGCAGGCCCGTCCATCGAAGACGATGGGGGTGGAGCGGGCGGTCAGCGGCGCGCGCCAGATGACGTTCTCCCCGCTCTGCGACCAGCGCGAGATCAAACCCGTCTCGGGCGAGTTGGCGTCCTGGTTGGGGCCGCGCCAGGCCGGCCACTCGCCAGCGACGAGGGGCGAGGCGAGCGCCGTCGCCACAGCGAGCACGGCGATGCCCAGCCCCAGGGCCCGGCGCGCCGGCCGTATCGCGCTAGCTGTTCCTCGCGGCATCCACACCCGCAGCGGCTCGTACCGCCACTGCCAACTTTGTACGGCAGATCGATCGCGAAGTTCTCGCATCACCCCTCCATGCTACCTAGCCAGAGGGCACCCGTGCTGAGTGCCGCGCGTCGGGGCTAAGGCCGCTCGGCAGCGACGGCCGGCATCGCCCGCGCCGGCGGCGCCGGGGCTGGCTTGTAGAGGGTGACCAGGAAGCCGCCGAGCGCGGCGAGCAGGATTCCGAGGAAGAACGGCCACCGCACGCTCCCCCAGCCGCCGGCCGGCGGGTGGAGGGCGATCGAAACCAGCGCGTTGACGACCGGAGCGCCGGCGAACACCAGCGACATCACCACGGCCGGCGTGCCCTTAGCGCCGAACGCGAGCAGCACTCCCAAGGCGCCGACGGCACCGGCGACACCCGCCGCGAGCGACCAGCCGACGCCGCGGCCCGGCAGGTGCCACTCGGCACCGCGCAGCAGCAGCAGGGCGAGAGGCGCGAGCACCGCCGTCAACAGGTACGCGATGCCGACGAAGAGAAATGCCTTGTAGCGG
>DATNCU010000581.1:0-5882 GCA_035607145.1 Thermoanaerobaculia bacterium | reverse complement strand
TCCCATCCCCGGCACCCAGCCGGCCCCGGCCGCCAGCCCCGCCCGTTAATCAGCCCACGGCGCCAAGCCGGCCCCGGTGAAGGATCGCCGCCACGGTCGGCGGGCGAGAGCCGCGACCGCTTGACGTTTCGTGACCGTTGGTCATACCATTACCGCCGGTCGCGAGACGAACCATGGGCATCGCCGAACGCAAGGAGCGCGAGTTCAAGCGGCGGGAGAAGGAGATCCTGCAGGCCGCCCTGCGCCTCTTCGACGGCGACGACTGGCAGCTCGTCACCATCGAGCGCATCGCGCAGGAGGCGGAGATCGGCAAGGGCACCGTCTACCTGCATTTCCCGAGCAAGGAAGACATCTACGGCCGTCTGGCGCTCGACTTCGCGCGCCAGGTGCTCGCCAAGCTGCAGAAGATCGATCGCAACCTGCCGGTGCTCGACCGCCTGCGCGCCGCCATCCGCGTCATCTTCGACGCCCACCTCGCCGGCCGCCGCTACCAGCGCATCGTCGACTACTGCAACCGCGAGGACTTCCGCCGCCGCCTCGACGAGGCGACCCGCGCCGACCTGCAGCGCATTGACGACCAGATCACCGCGCTGGTGATGGCATCGGTGCAGGACGGGATCGAGCAAGGGATCTTCCCCGACCGTCCGCTCGAGACGCTGCTCTGGGCCCCGCACGCGACGCTGATCGGCGCCGTGCGCATGCTGAGCGGCAACTGCGCCTGCGTCGAGATCCCCGACGCCGAAGCTTTCATCGGCGAGGTGACGCGCTTCATGCTCGCCGGCCTGCTCGCTCCCGCGGCCGCAACGCCGCCGCCGCCCGCGCGTACTTCCACGCGCCAGAAAGGATCGCTGGTCACATGAGGAGACTTCCACTGCTGCTGCTCGCCGCCCTCGTCGGCGCAGCGGCGGCTTCATCCGCACAGGAGGCGCCGGCTGCGGCGAACGTGCCCGCGACAGCCCGTGCCTTGTCGTTGCCGGAGGCATTGGAGCTCGCCGACAAAGCGAGCGAGAGCGTGCGCGTCGCCGAGGCCGAGGTGAAGCGCGCCGAGGCGCAGAAGCGGCAGGCGAGGAGCGAGCGCTTTCCCCAGCTCGACGCCTCGAGCAGCTACACGCGGACGCTGCACAGCGAGTTCGAGGACGTCGACCTCGACTTCGGCGGCGGGGAAGGGGACTCGAGCAGCCTCTCCGACCTGCCGTTCGGCCAGCGCAACCAGTACCGCCTCGGGCTGGTGGTCAACCAGAGCCTGTGGTCCGGCGGCCGCATCACGGCGCGGACGCGCGCCGCCTCGGCCGCCGTCGACGCCACCTGGGCCGGCCTCGCCGCCGCGCGGGCCGAGCTCCGGCTCACCGTCACCCAGGCCTACTTCGACGCGCTGCTGCTCGACCGCCTGGTCGACATCTCCGAGCAGACGCTCGCGCAGGCTGACCGCGCCTTCGAGCAGACGAAGCTCGCCCACCAGGTCGGCAACCAGTCCGAGTTCGAGCTGCTGCGGGCGCAGGTGAGCCGCGACAACGTCCGCCCGGCGCTGGTGCAGCGTCGCGCCGACCGCGACCTTTCCTACGCACGGCTGGCGCAGCTGCTCGACTTGCCACCGAACGAGCCGCTCCAGCTCACCACCAGCTTCGCCGACTTCGCGACCTGGGATGCCCAGGGCACCGTCCCTACCGTCGCCGACCGCGCCACGTGGCTGGCGAAGGTTACCGACGACCGCGTGCCGGTGCGCCAGGCGACCGCGGCGGTCGCGGTGCAGGAGCAGCAAGTCAAGATCGCGCACGCCGAACGGCTGCCCAGCGTCGGCGCCAGCTCCGACTACGGCCGCGTCGCCTATCCCGCCGGCGGGCTGCCGGAGTGGGGCGATACGCGCACCAACTGGACCGTCGGCCTCGGCCTGCGCGTGCCGCTGCTCACCGGCGGCCGCCTGGCGGCGCAGGAAGGCGCGGCGCGCGCGACGCTCGACGAAGCGCGGGCCCGGCTCGACCAGACGCGCGAAGCGGCGTGGCTCGACGCCCGCGACGCCCTCGATCGCCTCGCCGCCGCCGAGGCGGTGTTCCAGGCCGCCTTCGGCACCATCGCCCAGGCGCAGCGCGCCTACGAGATCGCCGAGCTGCGTTACCGCGAAGGCCTGTCGACGCAGCTCGAGCTCAACGACACCCGCATCCAGCTCACCTTCGCGCAGGGCAACGCCGCGCTCGCCGCCCGCAACCTGCAGGTGGCGCGCGCCCGCGTCGCCCTGCTGCCGGACCTGCCGCTCGGCGCCGGCGCCGGCACCACGCTCACCGCCGCCTCCGCCGGCGTCAGCGCCCCCACTCCCACCGCTCCGGCCGCGAGCGTTACGCCCGTCGGCTTCTGAGGACCCACGTCATGAACCGCTCCTTCCGTTCGTTCCCACGTGCCGCCGCCGTCCTGGCTGTCGGCGCGCTCGCTCTAGCCGCCTGCGGCGGCAAGCAGGAGGCCGCCGCCAAGCCCAAGGACGAGGCGCTCGCCGTCGGCACCGAGAGCGTCTACCGCGTCGAGCCGACTCGCCTCGCCACCGGACCGCTGATCTCCGGCTCGCTCGAGGCGGAGAAGGAGGCCACCGTCGCCGCCGAGGTGCCGGGCGCCGTCCTCTCCGCGTCGGTGGAGGAGGGGACGCCGGTCGCCGCCGGCACGCTGCTCGCCCGCATCGATGACAGCGCGATCCGCGAGTCGGTGCTTTCGGCGCAGAGCGCGGTGCGCTCCGCCGACCAGCAGGTGACGGTGGCGAAGCGCAACGCCGAGCGCGCCGAGGCGCTGCTCAAGGGCGGCGCCATCGCCGAGCGCGACACCGAGGTGGCGCGCTGGAACGTCACCAGCGCGCAGGCCGGCCTCGCCGACGCGCGCTCGCGGCTCAGCTACGCGCGCGAGCAGCTCGCCAAGACCCAGGTTCACGCGCCCTTCCGCGGTGTCGTCAGCAAGAAGTCGGTGACGCCCGGCGACACCGTGCAGCCGGGAACGCCGCTCTACACGGTGGTCGATCCGACGCGCATGCGCTTGGTCGCCCACGTGCCGGCGGAAGGGATCGCCGGTCTGCAGGTGGGCACGCCGGTCGATTTCGTCGTCTCCGGCCTCGGCGACAAGCCCTTCACCGGCACCGTGCAGCGCATCAACCCGGTGGCCGATCCGACGACGCGGCAGGTCGAGATCCACGTCGCGTTGCCCAACGAGGGCGGCCGCCTGGTCTCCGGCCTCTTCGCCGAGGGACGCGTCGCCACCGCGGTGCGCAACGCTCTCGCCGTGCCCGCCGCCGCGGTCGACCGCAGCCTCGGTGCGCCGGCGGTGCTGCGCGTCGCCGGCGGCCGCGTCGAGCGCGTGCCGGTGCAGCTCGGTATCGCCGACGACGACAGCGAGAAGGTCGAGGTGCTCTCCGGCCTCGCGCAGGGCGACCTCGTGCTGCTCGGCGCCGCGCGCGCCATCACGCCCGGCGCCAAGGTGGTGGTGCAGAACGCGCCTCCACCCGCCACTAAGCCCGCCAACGACGCCAACGGAGCCTGAGCAGAATGTTCCTCTCCGACCTCGCCATCAAGCGCCCCACCGTCACCGTGGTGACGATGCTGGCGCTCGTCATCTTCGGCGTCTTCGCGCTGTGGTCGCTCAAGGTCGACGAGTTCCCCGACGTCGCCGAGCCGGTCATCGCGGTGTCGATCGTCTACCCCGGCGCCTCGCCCGAGGGTGTCGAGCGCGAGCTGCTCGACCCCATCGAAGAGGCGATCTCGGGCGCCTCCGGGATCGACAAGATGCAGTCGACGGCGCAGGACGGCTTCGCGCAGATCATCGTCTTCTGGCACTTCGACAAGGACCTCAACGAGGCGTCGCAGGACATCCGCGACGCCATCTCGAAGATCCGCGACGAGCTGCCGCCGGAGATGAAGGAGCCGGTGCTGTCGAGCTTCGACCCCGGCGAGATGCCGATCGTGTCGGTGATCCTCTCCTCGCCGACGCTTGCCGCCGCCGAGCTCACCGGCCTCGCCGACCCCGAGATGGTCAAGCAACTGCGCGCCGTGGCCGGCGTCGCCGACGTGCGCCTGCAGGGCAAGATCGAGCGCGAGATGACGATCGAGCTCGAGCCGCAGAAGCTCGACGCCTCGGGAGTCACCGTCGCCGACGTGGTGGGCGCGATGCAGGCGCAGAACCTCGCGGCGCCGGTGGGCCGCGTCAACGACGCCCTCACCGAGCGCACCATCCGCTTGAAGGGCCGCCTCGCCGACGCCCGCGACTTCGACGAGGTGGTGGTGGCCAACCGCGACGGCCGTCTCATCCGTCTCTCCGAGGTCGGCCGCGCCGTCGACGGCACCGAGGAGCCGCGCACGCTGGCCCTCTTCGACGGCCGCCAGGCGATCGGTCTCGACGTGGTGAAGGCGAAGGGCTACTCGACGGCCGACGTGGCGACGCGGGTGAAGGCCAAGGTCACTGAGCTGCGGCAGACGATCCCGGCGGGCGTCGAGCTCTCGCTGGTGCGCGACGCCGGCGAGCGCGTCGAGCGCTCGGTGGGCGACGTCGAGATGGCGCTCATCGAGGGCGCCCTGCTCACCGTGCTGGTGGTCTTCATCTTTCTCAACTCCTGGCGCTCGACCGTGATCACCGGTCTCGCGCTGCCGGTGTCGGTGATCGCCGCCTTCGTCGCCGTCTGGGCCTTCGGCTTCACCCTCAACTCGATGTCGCTGATGGGCCTCTCGCTCGCCATCGGCATCCTGATCGACGACGCCATCGTGGTGCGCGAGAACATCGTGCGCCACGTCCACCAGGGCAAGGACCACTACACGGCGGCGCGCGAGGGCACCGCCGAGATCGGCCTCGCCGTGGCCGCCACCACCTTCTCGATCGTCGCCGTCTTCATCCCCGTCGGCTTCATGACCGGCGTGGCCGGGCAGTGGTTCAAGCCCTTCGCGCTCACCATCGCCTGCTCGGTGCTGGTGTCGCTCTTCGTCTCGTTCTCGCTCGACCCCATGCTCTCGGCCTACTGGCCCGACCCCGACAAGGCCGAGCACGAGAAGGGCTTCATCACCCGCACGCTCGACCGCTTCAACCACTGGTTCAACGGCCTCGCCGCGCGCTACCAGCGGGTGGTGGGCTGGGCGCTCGACCACCGTCTCGCCACCATGGCGATCGCCGCGGCGGCCTTCTTCGGCGCCATCTTGCTGCAGGCAACGGTGGGCGGCGCCGGGTTCATGCCGGTCTCCGACAACAGCGAGCTCAACATGCTGGTCGAGACCGAGCCGGGCTCGAGCCTCGAGTACACGCAGATCAAGGCCGAAGAGGCGGCGCGCATCGCGCGCGGCTACCCGGAGGTGCAGTACACCTACACGACGATCGGCGGCAGCTCGGGCGCCGTCGACACCGCATCGGTCTACGTCAAGCTGGTACCCAAGAAGGAGCGCCAGCGCTCGCAGGAAGCGGTGGGGCAGCAGCTACGCGGCGACGTGGGGCGGCTCGCCGGCGCCACCGCCTCGGTCTTCACCGGCTGGATGAACGGCAACCTCAAGCAGATCCAGATCGAGCTGCGCGGCAAGGAGTCGACAGAGTTGACGCGCCTCGCCGAGCGGATGCTGCCGCTGGCGAAGAAAGTGCCGGGCGCGGTGGACGTCGGCCTCTCGACGCGCGGCCAGAAGCCCGAGCTCGTGGTGGAGCTGCAGCGCGGCCTCGCCAGCTCGCTCGGCCTCTCGGTCGGCCAGGTCGCGCAGTCGATGTACCCGGCGTTCGCCGGCCTCGACGCCGGCGACTGGGTGGACCCCACCGGCGAGACCCGCGACGTGGTGGTGCGGCTGTCACCCGAGGCGCGGCAGCGGGCCGCCGACCTGGCGCGGCTGCCGCTCACCGTGCAGGGGCCGAACGGTCCGACCAGCGTGCCGCTCGGCCAGGTGGCGACG
>DATNCU010000575.1:0-2590 GCA_035607145.1 Thermoanaerobaculia bacterium | reverse complement strand
GCGGCGCTGTCGCCGCTGCGCCACCACCCCTTCGACGTCGTCGTCCTCGACCTCGCGCTGGTCGGCAACCGCTCGCTCGACCTCGTCGACGAGCCCGCCATCGTCGAGGGCGAGTCCTGGCTGGTGCTGGTCGGCGAGCCGCCGTCGCCCGCCCGCTACCCGCGGCGGCTGCTGGCGCGCGCCGCGCACGAGCTGCTGCCGCGCGACGAGCGGCTCGTCGAGTCGCTGGCCGGCCTGCTGCGCTTCGCGCGCCGCGCGGTGGCGGTGCGCGCGCGCGCCTCGCGCTACCAGAACCTCTTCCGCCACTCGGCCGACGGCATCCTGCTCTTCGACACCCGCGGCGTCGTGCTCGACGCCAACCCGCGCGCCCTCGATCAGCTCGGCTACGCGCGCGAAGAGCTACTGGGGATGCGCTTCGATGCCCTCTACCCCGCCGAGGAGCGCCGCCGCGTGCTCGCCGCGCTGCAGGGGATCGCCGACGCCGGTGGCAACGGCTACGCGCCGCCCGGCGGCGCCACGGTGTCGCTGGAAGTGCCGGTGCTGAGGCGCGACGGCGCGGCCTTCCCCGCCGAGGTCTCGATGGCCGCCTTCCACGGCGGCGGCCAGGAGCTGGTGCAGGCCGTGGTGCGCGACCTCTCGCCCCGGCGCGCCCTCGAGCAGCGGCTGCAAGAGGTGCAGAGGAAGGAGGCGCTAGGCCGCCTCGCCGGCGGCGTCGCCCACGACCTCAACAACCTGTTGACGGTCATCCAGGGCTACGGCGCGCTGCTCGCCGAGCACGTGCCGGCCGCGGGCGAGGCGCGGCGCTTTCTCGACGAGGTCACCGCGGCCGGCGAGCGCGCCTCCTCGCTCACCCATCAGCTGCTCGCCTTCTCACGCCGGCAGGTGCTGCGGCCCAAGCTCGTCGACGTCAACGAAGAGCTCTCGCGGCTGCAGCGGCTGCTGCATCGCACGCTCGGCGAGGACGTGCGGCTGGTGGTGGAGCTCGCTCGCGAGCTGCCGCGGGTGCGCATCGACCCGGCGCAGCTCGAGCAGGTGATCGTCAACCTGGCGGTCAACGCGCGCGACGCCATGCCACGCGGCGGGACGCTGACTCTGGCCACCGAGCTGGTGGCGGCTCCGCGCACTGAGGCCGGCGGCGCCGAGCCGTTGGCGGAGTGGGTGCGGCTGCGCGCGCGCGACACCGGCGTCGGCATGTCGGAGGAGGTGCTCGCTCACCTCTTCGAGCCCTTCTTCACCACCAAGGAGCGCGGCAAGGGCACCGGCCTCGGCCTCGCCTCCGTCTACGGAGCCGTGCGGCAGAGCGGCGGCGAGGTGCGCGTGCGCAGCGCGCTCGGCGCGGGCACCACCTTCGACGTGCTACTGCCGCCGGCCGCGGACGACGCGGCAGCACTGCATGACACTGGCAGCCATGCGGCGATGACGCGGCCTCTCTCGAGCGGCGCGGAGCGCGTGCTGGTGGTGGAGGACGACGACGCCGTGCGCCGCCTCGTCGTCGAGGTGCTGCGCGGCGCCGGCTACGCGGTCGAGGAGGCGGCGGACGGCGAGGACGCGCTGGCGCTCGCAGCCAGCCTCGTCGGAACGCTCGACCTCCTGCTCTGCGACATCGTGCTCCCCGACCGCAGCGGCGTCGAGGTGGCGGCCGGTATCGCCGAGCTGCGACCAGCCGTGCGCACGCTGTTCATGTCGGGGCACGCGCCGCGGGCGATCGCGCGGCAGGGGAAGCTGCGACCCGGCAGCCGCTTCATCGCCAAGCCCTTCACGCCCGAAGGGCTGCTCGAGAAGGTGGCGCGCGTGCTGGTGCGGCCTGCCTAATCGAGATGCCCGCGCTCGGAGTCGCCCATGGCGACGCCGCCGCGCGGGAAGTACTCGCTCCACCGCCGCGACACCTGCGCCGCGACCGCCGGCGAGGAGGTGAGCTCGGCCGGGAAGCCCCGCTTAGTGCGCGCGTCGATCAGCACAGGCGCCGTGTAGGAGAGCTGGTTGCGCACCACCCGCGCGCCAGCCGCGTGGAAGTCGGCGGCAGGCTCGCAGCGGGTGAAGGTGGTCCACAGGAAGTTGATCGGCGAGGCGGCGGCGCGGCGCGGCTCGTCGCTGAGGACGAGCAGCGGCCACTGCGCAAACGCGGCGTGCGCGGCGATTCGCTGCAGCTCCTCGTCGATCCCCACCTCGCCGTGACGCGGCAGGCGCGAGTGGGCGCCGAGCACCAGGCACCCAGGGCAGAACACGTGCGCCTCGGTGACGCCGGGCGGCAGCGCCGACGCAGGATCGAGCGCCCGCGGCAGCTCGCGCACCGGATCGCCGAGGCCGAGCCACACCGCCTTCGAGCCTTCGTTGACGCGCGGGCCGGTGTAGTCGAGGGTGTCCATGGACAGGTTGCCGAAGACGAAGAGGTCCGTCTCGACGCGCGTGCGCGCCAGCACGTGCGCGAGGGTGGCGCGGAAATCGCGCAGGTCGACGGGGCGGTCGGTGAGCAGCAGCATCTTGGTCAGCGCGAGCTGCCCCTCGCCGAGGATGCGGAAGGCGGAGACCATCGCCTCGCGGCGGTAGCGCTCGCGCACCACCGCGGCGGCGAGCGAGTGGTAGCCGGTCT
>DATNCU010000568.1:0-2606 GCA_035607145.1 Thermoanaerobaculia bacterium | reverse complement strand
CGACCGGCTCGGCGACCGTCACCCTGGAGGTGGTGTGGTCGATGACCTCGTCTGCGCCGGCGGCCTCGACGCGGTCGCTGCTGCGTGGGCCGGCGGTGGCGATCACGTGCGCTCCGCTCCGCTTGGCCAGCTGCACCGCGTAGCCGCCGACGGCGCCGCCCGCGCCGTTGACCAGCACGCGCTGCCCGGCGGTCAGCCCTGCGTCGTCGAACAGCGCCTGCCACGCGGTGAGACCCACCATCGGCAGCGCGGCGGCGTCGCCGAGCGGGATACTCGTGGGCGCCGGCGCGAGGACCTCGGCGGGGGCGTTCACGAACTCTGCGGCGGCGCCGTCGGCGACCATCGGCAGGAAGCCGATCACCGCGTCGCCGACCGCGACGTCGTCTACGCCCTCGCCCAGCGCGTCGACCGTGCCGGAGACCTCGATGCCGGGCGTGTGCGGCAAGGTCACCGGGAAGGGCTCCTGCAGATAGCCGCCGCGGATGCCGTCGTCGACCGGGTTGAACGCCGAACCGGCGACGCGCAGGCGCACCTCACCGGGGCCGGGCTCGGGCTGCTCGACGTCCTCATGGCGCAGGACGCCGGGGTCGCCGAACTCGTGGAACCGCACTGCCTTCATCTGGAGCCTCGCTTGCGTCGGTTTGGCAGTTGCTTCGAGTTCGAAGCAACTCGCCGGCAGAGTAGCACCGCTTCGAATTCGAAGCAAGTAGGATCTGCGCATGCCCGACGCACCGCCCGCGCTCGACCCCGACGAGCTCGGCGCCTACTTCGCCCTCATCGAGGTGGCGAGCCTGCTCCGCCACGCGGTCGAGCAGCAGCTGCGCGACGCCGGCGACCTCAGCTACGTGCAGTTCCAGCTCCTGGCCCGCCTTGGCGACGCCCCGGCGGGCAGCCACCGCATGACCGACCTCGCCGACGGCGTCGTCTACAGCCGCAGCGGCCTGACGTACCAGGCGGGGCTGCTCGAGAAGGCGGGCCTGGTGATGCGCGCGCCCTCCGCCGACGACGAGCGGGGCATCACGGTGACCATCACCGACGCCGGCCGCGAACGACTTGCGAAGGTCTTCCCGGGCCACATCGAGGTCGTGCGCCACATGCTCCTCGAGCCGCTCTCGCACGACCAGGTCAAGGCGCTCGCAGCCCTGCTGGCGCCCGTGCGCGACCACATGCGCTCGACGCCGCCCCGCTCCGCAGCGCCTCGCCGCCGGCCGTAGCGCCTCGTCCGAGGCCTCCTCGGGCCGCGGGAGGAGCTTCATGCCGAAGCTCGCCGTCGACCGGCGCGTACCGCACGCGTGGCGCCTCGACCCACTCGCGAATGGTGTAGCCGTCCTCGCTGCGCGCGTCGTCGAGCTCCCGACGCTGGACGTAGATCGGCCTGCCGGCGAAGAGGTGGTTGCCGCCGCAGTGGTCGAAGTGCAGGTGTGTGTTGACGACGATGTCGATGCCGGCGACATCGAGGTCCTGCTCGCTCAGTGGCCGAACGCGCGGATCGAGGTCGGCCACCGCCGGATGCAGCTCCGTCATGCCGGTGTCGACCAGCACGCGCGCATCGGGATGGTCGATGACGTGCACGTAGACCGGCATCCGCTCGGCCTCGGCGAGCAGGTCGGCAACGAAGACTGGCGTGACGGTGATCGAGGCGGGGGCGTTCATCTCGTACCGACCGCCGCGCTGAGCCTGGCCGGCAGGTCGAAGTGCTCGAACACCGCGCCGTCGAAGGTGACGATCTCGGTGACGACCCCGTCCTGCACCCGCAGGACGTCGATCGCCAGCGGTTCGTACGCGGCGTCGCCTGGCTTGCGCACGTAGCCGGCGACCGCGGGCTGACCGTTGGCGCGGGTGACCACGCACCGCATGCTGCCGAACGCCTCCGATCCGAACCCGCCGTCGATCCAGCCCTGCACGACCGTGCTTCGGCCGGTCCAGACGCCGGGCGTCGGCGGCATCGAGAAGCGGACGTCCTCGTGCATGAGCGCGGCCAGGCCGTCGGCGTCGGCGCGCTCGCTGCACTCGACGTAGCGGGCGAGCAGCTCACGCTCGGCGGCGGTCGGCTCGGCGGCGTGTTGCCACGCCTCGCGGTCCTCGGGCAGGCTCTCCCGCAACCCAGCCCGCGCGCGCTGCAGCGCGGAGTTCACCGACGCCTCCGTCGTCTCGAGCAGCCGCGCGGTCTCCTTCGCCGAGCAGCCGAGGACGTCGCGCAGCACGAGCACGGCCCGCGGCAGCGGCGCGAGGTGCTGGATCGCGGCGATGAACGCCAGCTCGACGGTCTCCTTGGCGAGCGCCACGTCCTCCGGGCCCTCGCGCCGGTCGGGCAGCTGCTCGAGGAGCTCGTCCGGATAGGGCTGCAGCCACGCGACCTCGCCGCTCGCGCTCGGCCGCCGCGGGCGCTTGTCGAGCGCGTCGAGGCAGGCGTTCGTCGCGATCCGGTACAGCCACGCGCGAACCGACGCGCGGCCCTCGTACGTCTCGCGCCGGCGCCACGCGCGCAGGAACGCCTCCTGAACGAGGTCCTCGGCCTCCTCGAATGACCCGAGAAGGCGGTAGCAGTGCACGTGCAACTCGCGGCGGTGCGGCTCGACGCGGGCGCCGAAGGCCTGCTCGTCGAG
>DATNCU010000566.1:0-10062 GCA_035607145.1 Thermoanaerobaculia bacterium | reverse complement strand
CACGCCATCCACGACTTCCTGCCGCGGCACCGGGCCGGCTCGGAGATCTACTGCCTCGAGCTGTGCAAGGCGCTGCAAGCGGCCGGCACCGCCGTCCACGTGCTGTGCGCCGAGTACGACCCGGCGCGGCCGCACCTGGCGCTCGACTGGCGCGCCGTCGAAGGCGTCGGCGTCACCGAGGTGATCAACAACTGGGCGTTCGGCAGCTTCGCCGAGAGCTACGCCTCGCCCGCGCTCGACCGGCGGCTCGCGCAGGTGCTCGACATCGTGCAGCCCGACGTGCTGCACGTGCACAACCTGCTCAACCTCTCGTTCCGGTTGCCGGCGCTCGCCCGCGCGCGCGGCATCCCGACGGTGGCGACGCTGCACGACTACACGCTGGTCTGCCCGTCCGGCGGCCAGCGCGTGCACGTCGCCGAGCAGCACCTCTGCCGCACCATCGACACCGCGCGCTGCGCCCGCTGCTACGCGCATCACCCGCTGTACGCGCAGCAGGTCTTCGGCGGGCGGGCGCTGGCGCGGCCGGCGGGGCGACGGCTCGGCAAGCTGGCGACAAACGTCCGCCGGCGGTTCCCCGCGCTCGCGACGCGGCTCGGGAGCGCGGTGGTGAGCGCCGCGCCGGCACCGCTCTCCGCCGCCGACCTCGACGAGCGCCTCGCTGCCGCGCGCAACGTCTTCCAGGACGTCGACCTTTTCGTCTCGCCGTCGCCGACGCTCGCCGATGAGTACCGCCGGCTGGGCATCCCGGCCGAGCGGCTTCTGGTGTCGGACAACGGCTTCCCGCCGCTCGCCTCGACGTCCGCGGCGGACGCGGTGCGCGCGCAACGCGCACGCCCGGCACCAGGCCCGCTGCGCATCGGCTTCGTCGGCACCCTCGTCTGGCACAAGGGCCCGCACGTGCTGCTCGCCGCGGCGGCGCAGCTGCCGCCGGGCTCGTTCGAGATCACGATCCACGGCGACACCGACACCTTTCCTCCGTACTCTGCCGAGCTGCGGCGCGCCGCCCAAGGTCTGCCGGTGCGCTTCGCCGGCCGCTTCGCGCCCGAAGAGGCCGCCGCGATCTTCGCCGGTTTCGACGTGCTCGTGGTGCCGTCGCTGTGGCTGGAGAACTCGCCGCTGGTGATCCACGAGGCGTTCCAGGCGGGCGTGCCGGTCGTCGGCTCGCGCCTGGGCGGCACCGCCGACCTCGTCGCTCACGGCACCAGCAGGCTGCTCTACGACGCCTACGACGCGAGCGCGCTGGCCGCGGCGCTGCGGCGGTTGACCGACGAGCCGGCGTTGCTCACGCACCTGGCGGCGAACGTGCCGGCGGTCAAGTCGCTCGAGGCCGACGCCGCGGACTGGCAAGAGCGTTACGAGCACGTACTGAGCCGAGGGTGGGATCGCGCGACTGCGGTGACGAGCGCATGACCGCCGCCGGCGAGCCGCGCGTCTCGGTGCTGCTGCTCACCCGCGACGGCATGGCGACGCTGCCCGCCGTGCTCGATCAGCTCGCGGCGCAGCGCACGGACTTCGCGGTCGAGGTGGTGGCGGTCGATTCGGGCTCGCGCGACGGCACCGCCGAGCTGCTGGCGCAGCGCGTCGACCGCGTGCTCACCATCGCACCGCGCGAGTTCGACCACGGCGCCACTCGCAACCTCGGCGTCGAGGCGTGCCGCGGCGAGCTGGTGGTGTTGCTGGTGCAGGACGCGCTCCCCGTCGGCATCGATTGGCTGGCGCAGCTCACCGCGCCGCTCTTCGCGGACCCGACGCTAGCCGGCACCTACGCGCGCCAGCAACCGCGCCCCGAGGCGAGCGCGCTCACCCGCTTCTACCTCGACGGCTGGGTGGCGACGGCAAACGAGCCACGAGTGCAGGCCGTCGCCGACGCGGCAGCTTTCGCCGCGCTCTCGCCGTACGAGCGGCTCGCCGTCTGCACCTTCGACGACGTCTGCTCCTGCATCCGCCGCGCGGCGTGGCGCGCCATCCCCTTCCGTCCGACTCCCATCGCCGAGGACGTCGAGTGGGCCCGCGATGTGTTGCTCGCCGGGTGGCGCCTGCGCTACACGCCCGAGGCGGTGGTGATCCACTCGCACGAGCGCTCGGCGCGCCACGAGCTGCGGCGCACCCGCGAGAGCCACGCGCGCCTGGCGGCGCTCTTCGGCCTGCGCACGATTCCCACCGCGGGCGCGCTGCTTCGCGCGTGGGCCGGCGCGCTGCGCACGCACCTCCGGGTAACCGCCCGGCAGCCGCGCGAGCTGCCGCGCGCGCTCGCCCTCGCCGTGGCGCTGCCGCTCGGCCAGTACCTCGGCGGCCGCGAGGCCGCGTGAGCCCGGCGATGCGCGTCGTCCTGGTCGTCCACGGCTACCCGCCCACGGCGCTGGGCGGCACCGAGCTCTACGTCGAGGCGCTCGCGCGCGCGCTGCGCGACGCGGGAGACGACGTCCACGTGCTCACCCGCAGCGTCGCGTTCGCGCGGCCCGAGTACGCGGTGGAGCGGGAGACGCGCGAGGGCGTCGAGGTGCGCCGCATCAACCAGGCCTTTCGCCACTCCTCCTGCTTCGCCGACAGCTACCGCAACGAGGCGGTGCGGCGCTGGTTCGCCGCGGCCCTCGACGAGCTGCGGCCCGACGTCGTGCACGTGCACCACCTCACCTGCCTCTCCGCCGACCTTCCCGAGGACCTGGCCGCCCGCGGCATCCCGGCGGTGATGACGCTTCACGACTACTGGATGATCTGCCACCGCGGCCAGCTGCTCGACCGCGACCTGCGGCGCTGCGCGGGCCCGATGCCGGAGGGTTGCGCGCGCTGCCTCGGTGCCGAGGCCGAAGTGCCGATCGGCAAAGAGGCGGCGCGGTTCCTGCGCCGCACGGCAGCGAAATGGCCGCGCTCGGCCATCGCTCTTCGGCAGGTCGCGGCGACGCTGCTCGCGCGCCAGGGTGACGAGGAGGACGGTACCGCCGCCGCAAGCCGCGCCACTACGCTCGACCGCGCGCGCTTCATGCAGCGGCAGCTCGCGGCCGTCGACCTGCTGCTCGCGCCGTCGCGGACGCTGCGCGACCGCTTCCTCGCCTTCGGAGTGCCGGCGGAGCGCCTGCGGTTGCAGCAGCTGGGCATCCCCGTGGCGCCCTTCCGCAACTCGCGGCGCACGGCCGGCGACTCGCTGCGCATCGGCTTCCTCGGCAGCCTGATGGTCTCCAAAGGCGCTCACCTGCTGCTCGCGGCATTTGCGCGCTTGCGAGCCGGCGAAGCGACGCTGCGCGTGTTCGGCGAGCCGGTCGGCTACCACGGCGACCCGAGCTACCGCGACGTCGTCGCACCGCTGCTGCAGACGCCCGGCGTGCAGCACTTGGGGTGGCTCGCGCACGACGAGGTGCCGGCCGCGCTCGCCGAGATCGACCTCTTGGTGGTGCCTTCGATCTGGGAGGAGAACTCGCCGCTCACCATCCGCGAGGCCTTCGCGGCGGGGGTGCCGGTCGTGGCGTCGGACCTCGGCGGCATGGCCGAAATCGTCGAGCACGGGCGCAACGGGCTGCTCTTCCACGTCGGCGACGTCGACGATCTGCACCGCTACCTGCGCCGCGTGCTCGACGAGCCGGGGCTGCTGGCCGCGCTGCGCGCCGGCATCCCGCCGGTGCGCGACATCGCCGACGACACGGCCTGGACGCGCGAGATCTACGCCGAGGTGCGAGCGGCGAAAGCCGCCGCGGTGGCGGCTCGGGCGGCGCGACCCGATGTCGCGGGCGGTCGCTCGCCGCATCACGCAGCCGACGTGACGCCGCGACCCCGGCTCGCTGCCGTGGTCCTCAACTACCGCACGCCGGACGACACGCTGCTTGCAGTGCGTTCGCTGGAGGCGTCGCGGCGCCCGGTCGACGACCTGATCGTCGTCGACAACGGCTCCGGCGACGGCTCGCTCGAGGCACTACGCCGGCAACTCCCAGGCGCCACCGTCCTCGCGACGGCTGAGAACCTCGGCTTCTCGGGCGGCTGCAACGTCGGCATCCGCGAGGCGCTGCGGCGGGGCGCCGAGCTGGTGCTGCTGCTCAACAGCGACGCGGTGCTGCCGCCCGACGCGCTGGCACTTCTCGAGGACGCGCTGGCCGAGCCCCCCGCCGGCATCGCCGGGCCGCTCCTCCTCTCGCGCGCCGACCCCGACCTCATCGCTTCGGGGGGCATGGATTTCTCGCCGCGCAGCGGGCGGATGCGGCATCGCCTCAGCGGCACGCGGCTCGACGATGCGCCTCCCCTCGGCCCCTCGACGGTCGACGGCGTCTCCGGCTGCGCGCTGCTGGCAAAGCGCGCCGTGCTCGAACGCGCGGGCCTGCTCGCCGAGGAGTACTTCTTCTCCTACGAAGACCTCGACCTCTGCCTCCGCGCTCGAGCCGCCGGCTTCGCCACCGTCTGCGTCGGCGCGGCGCGCGCCTACCACCAGGGCGGGCGCACGTTGCAGGAGACGTCGCCGGCGCGCCTCTACTACGGCACTCGCAACCAGCTGCTGGTCGCGATGCGAGCGAGCCCGGACGGTGGCGGCGTAGCCGGCAAGGCGCGCGCCGGCTCCGTCCTGGCGCTCAACCTCGCCCACGCCCTGCTCACCTCGCGCGTGCCGCGTGCTGCCGGGCTCGCCGCCGTCTGGCGGGGCGCCCGCGACCACCGGCGCGGGCATTACGGAAAGGCCGGCAGCGACATCGGCGGAGAGCGCAGATGAGACGCCGCGGCCTGTTGGTTGCCGCCATCGTCGCCAGCTGCCTTGCCGGCGGCGCCGGCTGGGAAGAGTTGCGGTTCCGCGCCGCCCGCCAGCGCGCCCACACCGTCTTTCATGGCTCGGCGGACCTGACCTGGCAGGGTCGGACCCAGTTCGCACCGCCGGCGGGCTCCCATCAGATCCCGCTCGCCATCGCTGGATCTCGGCAGGCCGCACCAGGCGTGGGGTCGGAGTTGCGACTCCCCTTCCGCGCCGATGCCGGCTACCCGGTGCTCGTGCGGCTGGTCCAGTTCGAGAACAGCCGTACGGACCCGCCTAGCCTTGCCTTGTCGCTGGGCGACGGCACACCGACGGAGGTCGCCACTACTCCGGGCGGCGGCCTGCCCATCGACAAGATCGAGGTCGGCACGCAGGCGCGCTACGAGGCGCGACTCGAAGGCAGGGCTCGCTGCGGCCGCAATGAGCTGCGGGTGCGAGCGGTTTCCGGCTCGGTGATGGCGCTCAGCCGTGTCGAGGTCGAGCTGCTGCCACGGTTGCCGGCGGGAATTGCCAACGGGGCGGCCGCCTTGTCCCTCGCGCTCTGGCTGCTCCTCGCCGCTGCCGGCCTGGCGCGGCGATGGCCGGCCGAGGCCTCGGCACGACGGCGCTTCTGGCGCCTCGCCGCCGGCCGCGCCGCCATCGTCGTCTTCGCCACCGCGCTGGCATTGCTTCTTGCCGAAGCGGCCGTGCGGGGCCTGGCGCCGCGGTCGGTGAAGCTCCGGCACCTGCTCTATTCCCACCAGGATCCCGTGACGGCAGCGGCGAGGCAGGACTTCCTCGCCGAGCTCGCCACCCACCGCTGCGCCGCTGCCCCCTGCCAGCCTGGCGACGATGGCTTTCGCGTCGACCAGCACGGCTTCCACACTCACCCCTACGAGGTGGCGAAGGGTATCGGGACCTATCGCCTGCTCGGGATCGGCGACTCCTTCATGTTCGGCGGCGGCTCCGTGCCCTACGCCGAGCAGCTCTTGCCGGCCCTCGAGCGTCTGCTGCGCGCCGAGGACCCGCGGCGCGCCTGGGAGCTCATCAACCTGGGTATGTCGTGTATCGGCGTCCCGACCGAGACGGCGCTCCTGCGGCGCGAAGGGCTGCGCCTCGATCCCGATGCCGTGGTCTGGACGCTCTACCTCGGCAACGACATCACCGACGAGCACCCGGGGATACCCACCGTTGCCGCCAGCGCTCCGGCGTTGCCCGCGGCCTCGCACGCTCCCGCGCTGCTGCGCCACTCGTTGCTGTGGCGTCTCGGATCGCACCTGTGGCAGCTCGCCCGCGCCGAGCCGAAGCTGCTGGTGCCTGCCTGCTCGGCGGCACCCGAGGCACCGGCGTCCAGTGGCGGCTGCGGCGTCCTCGATCCTGCCGCCGCCCCACCGACCTACGATCCCAGCGGGAAGACCCTCTCCGACGAGAGCTACCGCGGCTACGCGCAGGACCGCATCAACACCATGTACCGTCGCGACGGGCGACAGCGCATCGAGCCGGCCGTCGAGCTCCTGCTGCGGCGCATGGCGGCGGCTCGCCCCGTGCTCGCCGGTCGCCGCGTGCTGATCGTGGTCATTCCCGACGAGCTCGCGGTGTCCTCGCGGGAGCTCGGTCGCGTGCTGGCCTGGTCCACCGAGCTGGCCACGGTCCCCTTCGACCTCGACTTCCCTCACGACAGCGTCGTCTCCGGGCTGCGCTCCCTCGGTTACCCGGTGCTCGATCTCACCCCCGCCATCCGCGCCGCTTTGCAACGCGGCGAGCTCCTCTATCAGCCCAACGACGGCCACTTCGGTGCGGGGGGCAACCGCTTGGCGGCCGCCCAGGTGCTGGCGGCGATGCGCGAGCGAGGATGGCTGCAGCCACGGCAGCGCGCGGAGGCGCCCTGAGACCCCACGCGACCGCCTCGCCCGCAGCGGCCGATCGAGGGACCCCCAGAGCGGCGGCCACGACGGCGTTCCTGCTCGGCGCGGCAGTGGTGGCGCTTGCCTCCAACGCCTTCGTCGCCCGCTTCCTCGCCGCCGAGCACACGGCGCGCTACTGGGACCAGCTCTCCTACTGGAGCCGCTACCGGGAGCTGGCCGCGCTCTTCGCGCGTCACCCCGGGGAAGCGCTGCGAGAAGTGGTACGGAGCGTCCGCGTCGACGAATACAACCTGCTGCCGGTCCTCGCGCCGGCCGCGGTGGCGCGCTGGACGGGCACCGGCTGGTCCGCCTTCGTCGAGACGGTGCACAACCTGTTCGTGCTGCCGAGCGTCCTGGCCCTCGGCGCCTGGGCGGCCTCGGTGCTGCGGATGGAGCAGGAGCCTGCTGGCGAAACGCAGCTGACGGCGTCGGGACGGTCGACGTCGACGACGCCCTCTCTCTGGGACCGCTGCACGCTCGCCGCCGGGCCGCCGCTGTACCTCGCGTCGGTGTCGCTGGTCTGGGTGCCGGCACTGTGGGGCTATCCCGACGTCGGCGGCTGCCTGCTCGCCGCCGCCGCGCTGGCGCTGTGGCTGCGGCGCCCCGCCCTGCCGGCGTCGCGCGCCGGGGCCGCGGCCGTCGGCTGCCTGCTGGCCGTGCTCGCCTCGTTCCGCCGCTGGTACCTGCTGTGGAGCGCCGCGGCGATCGTGGTGGCGCTGTTCGAGGCGTTCCGGCTGCGGCCCCGACCTGCCCGGCGCGGGCAGCTGCTGAGCTGGCTGGTGATGGCCGCGACGACCGGCATCGCCTACACCCTGTTGTCCTTCGAGCACCTGCGTCGGGCCGCGAGCACTGACTATCGCGACGCCTACTCGGCCTACCGCACCGGTCCGTACCTGATCGGGAACCTGCGCCTGCTGGGCAGCGAGCTGGGGCCGCTTCACCTGGCCCTGGCGCTCGTCGGCGCTCTCGTTCTGCTGCGCTCGCCAGTCCTCTTGGCGCGTCGGGCGGCGGCATTCGTGACGCTGCAGGCCGTCCTCGTGCTGCTCGCGTTCTCGCTCATCCAGGACCTCGCCCACACTCACTACGCGCTGTTCTTTCCCGCTCTGGCGCTGCTCGGCGCCGCCGGCTGGCTCCTGCCCTGGTGGCGGTCGCCGTGGCGCTGGGCCTGGCGGCTGGGGGTCGCCGGGCTGCTGCTCGGCAATCTGGCGGCCGTCTTCGTCCCCGCCGCGACGACACCGTCACGCCCGTGGCGCTGGCTCTTCGCCGCCGACCGCGTGCATCCCGACGTGAGGACCGACCTTCCGCAGCTGGCGCGGCTGCTCGACGTGCTCGCCGCACGGACCGGCGGCGACGACCGCATCTACGTGCTCGCCAGCTCGCCGGTGCTCAATTCCGAGATCCTGGGACGCGCCGATCTCTCCTTCGGCTACTCGAGCCCAGCGTCGGCGCGCGTCCTGCCGGCGCACGAAGTCGACCGCCGGGACGGCTTCCCGTTCGCCGCGCTCGACGCACGGCTGGTGGTGATCGCCGAGCCCATCCAGTACCACCTCGCGCCCGAAGACCAGCGCGTGGTGGGCGTCCTGGCGGGGGAGATCGCGAGCGGACACGGCATCGGCGCCTACTACCGCCGACTGCCCGACGAAATCCACCTGCAGCCGGACGTAACCGTTCGGCTCTTCGAGCGCCAGGCGCCGCCGCCGCGGAGCGCGGTCGACACCCTCCTGCGAAGATTTCACGGCTGGTACCCCCACCACGACCGGCTTTTCCCGGTGCCGCCCGCCGCTACAATCGCCAATTGAACCGGCGGAAACCATTCGACGCGGTCGAGCGTTCTCGACCCGGGAGGTGAAATCGTGGCGGACAGCGTCGTCCGAGTCACCCAGCAAGGCCTCGGCGGCCGCCTTGGCGGCTCGATCAAGGGCGCCCTCGTCGGCGTCGTCCTCGCCGCCGTCGCCGTGCCGTTGCTGTTCTGGAACGAGGGGCGTGCCGTCAAGCGCGCGCGCACGCTGGCCGAGGGTGCCGGCAAGGTGGTCACCGTCCCCGCCGCGGCGGTCGACGCGAGCCGCGAGGGCGCGCTCGTCCACACCTCCGGCCAGGCGACCACCGATGAGGTGCTGCGCGACCCCACCTTCGGCATCGAGCGCAACGCCCTCTCCCTCGAGCGTCGCGTCGAGATGTTCCAGTGGGTACAGAAGGAGGAGCGCAAGGAGCGCAAGAAGCTCGGCGGCGGCACCGAGACGGTGACCACCTACACCTACAGCACCGAGTGGGGGTCCTCGCCCGTCGACTCGGCCTCGTTCGAGGAGTCCGCGGGGCACGAGAACCCCAGCTTCCCCTTCGAGGGCGAGACCTGGCGCGCCGCCGACGTGCGGCTGGGCGCTTTCCACCTCGCGCCCGAGCTCGCCGGCGAGCTCGACGAGCAGAGGCCGGTGCCGGTCACCGCGGCGCAGCTGCCGGCGGTCGAGGCCGGCCTGCGCGAGCGCCTGAAGGTCGCCAACGGCAACTTCTACCTCGGCGAGTCGCCGAACGTGCCCAAGGTGGGCGACGTGCGGGTGAGCTTCCGGGTCGTCGAGCCCGCGCAGGCGAGCGTAGTCGCTGCCCAGCGCGGCGGCCGCCTCGAGCCCTACCACGCCGAGGCGGGCGGCGACATCGCGCTGGTCTCTTATGGAGCCAAGAGCGCCGAGCAAATGTTCCAGGCCGCGCGCACCGCCAACGCGATGCTGACCTGGATCCTGCGCTTCGTCGGCTTCATCCTCCTCTTCGTCGGCGTCCGCTCGCTGCTGGCCCCGCTGCAGGTGGCGGCGGACGTGGTGCCGATCTTCGGCCGGCTGGTGGGTGCCGGCCTGTCCCTCGCCGCCTTCCTCGTGGCCGCGCCGGTAGCGCTCGTCACCGTCGGCATCGGCTGGCTCTTCTACCGGCCGCTGCTCGGCATCGCCTTGCTCGCGCTCGCCGTCGGCTTCGTCGTCTGGCTGGTGCGCCGCGGCCGCAAGCCGGCGCCGGCGATGGGCGCACCGGTCTTCGTGCCGCCACCACCGCCGGCTCCAGCGAGTTGACGGCCCGCCACCCCCGTGGCCCCCGGGTTGCACGGCTGCCGGCATAAGATCGGCCGCCGCGGAGGCCTCATGATCCGTTTTCATCCCTTGCGTTTCCCCCGACCCGCCGACGCCCACGGAGCACCCGCCACGGCCACCGCCGTGGAGGCGGAAGCGCCACCGCGCTCGCGAGTGCGCGAGGAGATCGATCCCCGCTACCGCTGGGACTTGCGCCCCATCTTCGCCGGCTGGGAGGAGTGGGAAGGCGCGTGCGACGAGATGGGCGAGCTGGTGGACGGCCTGGCGCGGCTGCAGGGCACGCTGGCGCAGGGCCCCGCCGCGCTGCTCGCCGTGCTGCGGCTGCAGGACGAGCTGGGCCAGCTCGCGCACCGCGTCTGGTACTACCCGTCGCTCACCTACGACC
>DATNCU010000367.1:0-7572 GCA_035607145.1 Thermoanaerobaculia bacterium | reverse complement strand
GGCCCGCCTGCTGCGGCGCGCGGGTGGCGGCGACGATGTCGAGCACGTACTCGCGGATCTTGGGGTCGAGGTAGACGGCGTCTGCCGCCCGCTGCAGCGCCACGATGCGATCGGGGTCGAGCACCGACCGCACGTCGGCGGGGGCCTCGACGAGGTGGCGGTCGAAGATCGCCCGCTCTTCCTCGCGACTGGGGTAGCCGATGACGAGCTTCATCAGGAAGCGGTCCACCTGAGCCTCGGCGAGCGGGTAGGTGCCTTCCTGCTCGATGGGGTTCTGCATCGCCAGCACCATGAACGGCTCGGCGAGGCGGAAGGTCGAGTCGCCGAGGGTGACCTGGCGCTCCTCCATCGACTCGAGGAGGGCCGACTGCACCTTCGCCGGCGCGCGGTTGATCTCGTCGGCGAGCAGCAGCTGGGTGAAGATCGGCCCCTTGCGCGGCACGAACTCGCCGGTGCGCTGGTCGTAGATCAACGTGCCGACGAGGTCGGCGGGCAGCAGATCGGGCGTGAACTGGATGCGCGAGAAGCGGATCGACAGCGTGCGCGCGAGTGTCTTGACGGCGAGGGTCTTGGCGAGACCGGGGACGCCTTCGATCAGCAGGTGGCCGCGGCAGAGCAGGCCGACCAGCATGCGGTCGACGAGGTACTGCTGGCCGACGAGGACCTTGCGCAGCTCGGCTTCGACCTGACGGAGGGCGAGCGCCTCGTGCTCGAGGTCGCGGGTGGCTAGGGATGTGGGGAGTGCCTGCTCCATGGCGGCGTTCCGGGGCGTAGCAAGTGAAGTGCCACGAACGGAATAGGCCGTTTTCCGGGGGTGCGGCGAGGGGTGCGGCGCGAGGGCGCGCGACAGTGGCGGGCGGCGAGCTGGGAGCGCCGCCAAATTGGCAGCGCCCGACAGCTAAAGCACCCGATCAGACCCGTGCGCTGGCGGGGCCTGAGACCGAGGCGCCGCTGGTAGCCTGCGGTGGTGACGCGGCCGCGGCTCCGGAAGGCCCTCGGGCAGCACCACCTGACGCGGCCGGAGCTGTGCCGGCCGCTGGTCGACTTCCTCGCGCCGCGCGGCGAGCGCGTCGTCGAGATCGGGCCGGGGGGCGGCGTGCTCACCGGCCAGCTGCTCGCCGCGGGCGCCCGCGTCTGGGGCGTCGAGCTGGACGTCGATTGGGCGTGGGAGCTGCGGCGCGCGATGAGCGCGCGCGAGAGTGCGGCTCGCCTGCAGCCGCTGGCGATGGACGCCCTCGCGCTGCCGTGGGAGCGGCTGCCGGCGCCGACGCTGGTCACCGGCAATCTGCCCTACAACGTGGCGACGCCGATCGTCACCGCCGTGCTCCCGCACTGGCGCCGCGTCCCACGCGCGGCGTTCCTCCTGCAGAAGGAGGTGGCGGAGCGCATCACCGCGAAGCCAGGCACGCGCGACTTCGGCTCGCTCACCGTGCTCGTGCAGTGCTACGCCGAGGCGACCCTCCTCGGCCGCGTTCGCCCCGGCTCGTTCCACCCGCCGCCGAAGGTGGAGAGCGCCTTCGTTGGCCTGCGACTCCACGCGCCGCCGCTGCCGGAAGCCGAGATGGACGCCTTCCTCGCCCGCGTGCGCGACGCCTTCGGCCAGAAGCGCAAGACCCTGCGCAACTCTCTCGGCCGCGTCGTCGGCAGCGCTCGCGTCGAGGCTGCGCTGCGAGCGCTCGGCCTGCCGCCGCAGACGCGCGCCGAGGAGTTACCGCTGGCGGCCTGGCTCGATCTCTGGCGGCAGCTCGCTAATTGAGCTCACCGACCGCTCGTGGCGGGCGACGTCAGTAGGGCGTGCACGGTCGGGGAGTACGCCGCCTGGTTACGCTTCAGCGGGAACAGACTGGTGACGTTGAGCAGCACGTCGTACGCCTCCGTGTGCTGATACGCGGCCTGTGCGAGGAAGGCCAGGTCATCGCTGACCGGGGTCGTGCCATGGAACGCACCCTGGAGCGGCTGATTCGCGACCGGCTCGTACGGCCCCGCGTGGTCGCCGCCCGTTACCGGGCGGTACTCGGCGCCCTTGATCGAGCGGTACACGGCGAACGCCACCGCTGCCTCGAGGGACGGCGGCACTCGCAGCCAGCTGGTCGGGTAGAGCGACAGGATTTCCTTGAGCCTAGAGATCTTCCACGCGTGCGGCACGACGTCGAGCGTGTTCCAGACGTTCTGGTTCCAGACCTGGTAGGGGCGGATCTGAGGCTCGGAGGCCGCAACCGGCGGAAACACCGAAGCCAGGAAGGAACCGAGCGCCGCGTTGCCGGGAGTCGGCCCGGCCGTCGGGTAGACGTAGACATGCTGCCAGCTCGACAGGTCGAGCTTGCCCCCGGACGGGTTGAACAAGGCGAGCGCCAGCGTCGGCGTGAGCGCGCCGGCCAGGCTGTGGCCGCAGAAGATGAGCGTGGCCTGCTCGGTGGTCGACGCGGGCAGCGAGCTCAGGAACGTCAACAGGCTCTGTCCTGCGCCCGGCAGTCCGGCGATGACGGTCAGACCCAACAAGTCGTTGATGCCGAGCGCCGTCGCTGCGGAGACGAAGGGCGTGCCGTGTAAACCGCTCGGCAAGCCGTAGGGCTGCAGGCTGGGGAACGCCGAGAGCCACGTCGCGGTGCGCTCGACGTCGAGGTCCTCCTGAAGCCAGTCGTAGATGGAGAGCGGATTGGTCCCGGCTATGCCGACGACGTAAGTCGATGCCGACCCATCGTTGGTGGCCGCGACGTAGATTGAATTGTCCGGGTAGCTGTCGTCGCTCGGCTTGCTCTCGTAGATGGCGGGACCCCAGACCGTCGACCAGGTTCCGAGCGCGCCTTGGGTGGTGGAATCCGCGTAGAACTCGTCGAGAATCGTGGTCAGCGCGTTGGCCAGCGTCGTCGGATCGCCGCGCTTGTCGCCGGCAGCGCCCGCCATCGCCGCCAGGCAGAAGGCCTGCTGCCAAAGATCGAAGGTCCCGGCCATCGTGTCCTCCCCTCGCCAGCGTTCCGAGTGTGGGCCGATCGTAGCCCGAGAGCCGGTTGCGGCGGCTTTTGCGCGAAGAATGTTAAGATTCCAAGCTGAGTTAGCACCGCTAGGCTCATGCAAGAGTTGAGGTTCGGTCAAGATCGGCTGGGGCGCCCGTCGCTCCCGGGAGGGACAGCAGTCGGATGAACGCGGTCGAGGCGGAGCGGCTCCCCAAGCGGCCGCGGGCCAAGCTGGCGCCGGCGAAGGGCAGCGAGCTGCTCGGCCTGGTCCTCGCCACTGCCGCGCTGCTGCTGCTGGCGAGCCTGGCGAGCTACCACCCGACTGACCCGAGCTTCCTGCACGAGCTGCCGCCGTCGCGGGCGCACGTCGACAACTTCGCTGGCGTCTTCGGCGCCGAGCTCGCGGCACTGTTGCTGGGCCTGCTCGGCTCGACGGCGCTGCTGCTGCCCCTCGGCCTCGGCGCCGCGGCGTGGACGCTGCTGCGCCGGCGCGAGCGGCCTCGCGTTGCCGGCCGCGGCACCGGCTTCGCGCTCCTGCTCTTGTCGCTGCCGGTGCTGCTGCAGCTGGTGCTCGGCCGCCGCGTCTATCGCGGCGAGGCGCTCGACGCCGGCGGCGTGCTCGGCCGTTTCCTCGCCGAGACCCTGGTGGCGCGCTTCAACTTCCCGGGCTCGCTGCTGATCGTCGGCGCGCTCGCCGTCATCGCCGTCTCGCTGGTCGCGCAGTCGACGCTCGCCGAGGCGATGGGCGGCTGGGGTGCGCGCCTCGCGTTGCGCTGGGAGCGGCTGGTGCTGTGGTGGAGCCGCCGTCGCCAACGGAGCGAGAAGGAGAAGCTCCGCAAGCGCGTCGTCTCCAAGCACCTCAAGCGGCGCGAGGACGAGGCGGCGGCGGTGGTGATGACGCCGGCCCCCGAGTCGGTAGCCGGCCCCGAGCTCGACCTGCCGCTGCGCGTGAGCGGACGCCTTCTGGACAGCAAGGGCGACAAGAAGGAGCGCGAGCGCGGCTTCGGCGTGCGCCGCGTGCGGCTCGCCGAGGAGCTCGACCTCGACGAGGCGATACTCGACGGCGTGGACGACGACGCGTCCGAGCGTTCGGCGCTCGCCGCTGCCGAGACCACGGCTCCCGCCTCGGCCCCGGCGCGCCGCAAGAAGGAGCAGCCCCTCCTCTTCCAGCCGCCCTCCGAGACGCAGCTGCCGCCGCTCAACCTGCTCAACCTGCAGCCGGTGCCGCACACCATCGCCGAGGACGACCTGATCCGCCTCGGCGAGGCGATCCGCCAGAGCTGCGAGCACTTCGGCGTCGAGGGCACGCTCGAGGGGATCAACCCCGGCCCGGTGATCACGGTGTTCGAGTTCCGCCCGGCGCCGGGCGTCAAGATGAGTCAGATCGTCGGTCTCCAGGACGACCTGGCGCTGGCGCTGCAGGCCGAGTCGGTGCGCATCGACCGCATTCCGGGGCGGTCGACGCTGGGCATCGAAGTGCCTAACAAGGACCGTTCGATCATCCGCCTCGGCTCGCTGCTGGCGCACGAGAAGTTCCGCAGCGCCGGCTCGGTGCTGACGATGGCGATCGGCACCACGCTGCAGGGCGAGCCCTACTTCGCCGACCTGTCGACGATGCCGCACCTGCTGGTGGCGGGCGCCACCGGCGCCGGCAAGAGCGTCGGGCTGCAGGCGATGATCACCTCCATCCTCTACAAGGCCTCGCGCGACGAGGTGCAGTTCATCTTCATCGACCCCAAGCGCGTCGAGCTGGGCGTCTACGCCGACATCCCGCACTTGAAGACCGACGTGGTGGTGGAGCCCAAGAAGGCCGCCAACGCGCTGCGCTGGGCGGTGGCGGAGATGGAGCGTCGCTACCGCCTCCTCGCCGAGGTGCACGTGCGGTCGCTCGACTACTACAACCGCGCCATCCGCGACCCCGAGGTGCAGCGGCGGCTGGCGCTCGAGGAGACGAGCGAGATCACCCAGGCGGACTTGAAGCCACTGCCCTACTACGTGATCGTCATCGACGAGCTGGCCGACCTGATGATGGTCGCCGCCAACGAGGTGGAGACTTCGATCGCGCGGCTGGCGCAGATGGCGCGCGCGGTGGGCATCCACCTCATCGTGGCGACGCAGCGGCCGTCGGTCGACGTGCTCACCGGCACCATCAAGGCGAACTTCCCGTGCCGCATCTCCTATGCGACGACGTCGCGCCACGACTCGCGCACCATCCTCGACACCGTCGGCTCGGAGCGGCTGTTGGGCAAGGGCGACATGCTGATCATGCCGCCGGGCACCTCGCGGCTGCTGCGCGTGCACGGCGCCTACATCAGCGAGCAGGAGACGGCGGCGCTGGTGCGCTGGCTCAAGAAGACCGGCAAGCCGAGCCTCGACCCCGAGGTGGTGGAGTTCAACGGCGGCGGCAACGGCGCCAGCGGCTACGGCGGCGAGGGCCCCGACGGCGACGACGACGAGCTGTTCGAGGAGGCGTCGCGGCTGGTGGTGAGCGAGGGCAAGGCTTCGGCGAGCTTCCTCCAGCGCCGCATGCGCATCGGCTTCTCGCGCGCGGCGCGGCTCATCGACCTCATGGAGCAGGACGGCATCCTCGGCCCGGCGCAGGGCAGCAAGCCGCGCGAGGTGCTGGTCAAGGGCGACTACTTCGCCGAGGTCGACGCGACGAAGGACTGAGCGCGCGCCGTCACCTCGCCGAGAGTGGCGAGGGCGCGCTCCACGGCGGGCAGCACGTCGGCGGCCCGCTCTTCGATGCCGGGCGAGGGCGGCAGGTTGCCGTCGATCACGGCGCGGTAGAGGTTAGAGAGCTGCGAGTCGAGCCGGGGACCGCTGCGACCCGGTGTGCGGGTGAGCTGCGACTCGCTCGCCGACAGCTCGTCGGTGAGCCGCTGCGCCGTCGTGGCGACGTCTCCACCCGGCGGCGCGCTGGCGGCGATCTTCGCGAGCTGTTCTTTGAGACCGCGCAGGCGGGCGGTCGCGTCCCGCAGCTCGCGCATCCTTCCGCCCACCGTCTGGCCGAGGCGGAGCTGCGCCTCGTATTCGGCCGTCGATGTGGTGACGCGTGGGTCGGGCCGCACGGTGAGGGTCGTCGTGTCGCTCCACGCGCCGGCCGTCACCGTTACTCGGTAGTCGCCGGGGATGACGAACGGGCCGTGGAACCCCAACAGCGAGTCGATTGGCTCCGGTCCGTACGGCGGCGAGTGGCGCGTCGTCCAGCGAACGCGGTTGAGGCCGCGATTCCCGGTGACGAGGTTGCGGCCGCCGAAGACCTGCCCGAACTCCAGCGGTAGACCAGTGTCGACTGTCTCGCCGGGCGGCAGGCTCTCGTAGCGCGCCACGCGCGCGCCGTCCTGGTCGACGATCTCGAGGGTCACCGGGTGCACGTCATGGGCGAGGTAGTACGAGATCGTTGCGCCGCCGTCGACCGGCGGATACGAGCCGTTGGCGGCCGGGCGAACTCCCGGGCGTGGCTCGAAGAGACGGTTGTGACCGATGTCGGCGCCGGGCTCGAGCTGCTCGAGCACGCTCAAGTCGTCGAGCACCCAAAACCCCCGCCCGAACGTCGACACCACGAGGTCGCGGCGGTGCACTTGCAGGTCGCTGATCGGCGTCACCGGCAGGTTCAATTGCAGAGACTGCCAGTGCGCGCCGTCGTCGAACGACACGTACATCCCGAACTCGCTGCCGGCGTAGAGCAGCCCGCGCCGATCCCGGTCCTCGCGCACGACGCGCACGTAGTGGTCCGCGGGGATGCCGTTGCTGCCGCTGGTGAGGCGCCGCCAGGTGCGGCCGTAGTCGTCGGTCTCGAAGACGTACGGCGCGAAGTCGCCGAGCATGTGCCGGATCACCGCGATCACCGCGCGGCCGGAATCGTGGGGCGACGGATCGATGGCATTGACCGTCCCCCACTCGGGCATCTCCGGCGGCGTCACGTTCGTCCACGTGCGGCCGTCGTCCACCGAGACGTGCACCAGGCCGTCGTCGCTGCCGGCCCAGAGGAGGCCGCGGCGCAGCGGCGACTCCTCGAACGCGAACACCGTGTCGTACACCTCGGAGCCGGTGCCGTCGTAGGGCAGCGCGTGGACCCCGGGCGCCTCCTGCTTGCTGCGGTCATTGCGGGTGAGGTCGCCGCTGATGACCTGCCACGTCTTGCCGCCGTCGCGCGAGCGGTGCACGTACTGCGACGTGGTGTAGAGCGTCGAGGAGTCGTAGGGCGAGACGCGGAGCGGCGCGTTCCACGGCGCGCGGTACTTCATGTCCGCCGCGCGGACGCCGTACCGCGGCTCCGGGTACACGTAGAGGAGGTCGCTCACCCTGCGCGCGACGTCGGTGCGCGAGACCTGGCCGCCGATCGACGCGTAGACGACGTTGGGGTCGCGCGGGTCGACTGCTATGTGGCTCGCCTCGCCGCCGGCCACCTGGAAGTAGTCCATCAGCCCCAGCGGCACGTTGCGGCTCGCCGTCGGCACCGAGACGGTACCGCTGTCCTGCTGCGCGCTGTAGACGCGGTAGGGGAACGCCTCGTCGGTGGCGACGCGGTAGAGCTCGGCGGTGGGCTGGTTGAGCTGCGTCGACCAGGTCGCGCCACCGTTGAGCGACACCGTGGCGCCGCCGTCGTTGCCCT
>DATNCU010000549.1:0-3127 GCA_035607145.1 Thermoanaerobaculia bacterium | reverse complement strand
GCTTCCGGCAAGGGCGGCGTCGGCAAGTCGACCGTGGCCGCCAACCTCGCGGTGGCACTGGCGAGGCTCGGCTACCGCACCGGTCTGCTCGACGCCGACATCTACGGTCCGTCGGTGCCGACGATGTTCGGCATCCACGAGCGCCCGCGCGTCGTCGGCGAGCGCGTGGTGCCCATCGAGCGTTACGGCGTCAAGCTGATGTCGCTCGGCTTCGTCGTCGACGCCGACCAGCCGGTGATCTGGCGCGGGCCGATGGTGATGAAGGCGCTCGAGCAGCTGCTCGGCGACGTCGACTGGGGCGCGCTCGACTTCCTGGTCGCGGACTTCCCGCCGGGCACCGGCGACGCCCAGCTCACCATGGCGCAGAAGATCCCGATGGCGGGCGCGGTAGTGGTGACGACGCCGCAGGACGTGGCGCTCATCGACGCGCGCAAGGGCCTGGCGATGTTCCGCAAGCTCAACGTGCCGGTGCTCGGCATCGTCGAGAACATGGCGACCTTCGTCTGCCCCCACTGCGGCGAGACCACCGACGTCTTCAAGCGCGGCGGCGGCGAGCGCACGGCAGCCGAGCTCGACACCGAGTTCCTCGGCCGCATCCCGCTCGACGGCGCGATCGTCGAGGGCGGCGACGCCGGCGTGCCGATCGTCGTCGGCCAGCCCGACGGCCCGCACGCCAAGGCCTTCGCTGCACTCGCTGAAGCCGTTGCGGCCGCCGCCGACCGCCAGACCCGGCAGCCGATGAGCATCGTCTGAGCCGCCGCTCGATGGGGCAGCTCAACGCGGTAGACTGGTCTATGACTGGTCAATTTGGAGCGCCTATGTCGACGGTCACTGCTTTCGAGGCGAAGACCCGTTTCGGCGAGCTCTTGGAGCGCGTCTCCCGAGGCGAGGAGGTCGTCATCACGCGCCATGACAGGCCCGTCGCCCGCCTGGTGCCGGTCGGTGCGCACCGCATCGAGGACGTGCGACGGGCGGTTCAAGGCCTGCGCGATCTCCAAGAGGAGACCCGGGCATCTGGAGTCGAGCTCTCCGACGGCGAGGTTCGCGCCGCGATCGAAGAGGGCCGGATGTGAGGCCGGGGGTGGTTGCCGACGCTTCGATGGCGGTCGGCTGGGTGCACGCCGCCCAGGCCACCGCGGAAACGACAGCGCTGCTCGAGGAAATAGCGGAAGGGGAGGGTCTCGAAGTCCCCGCCCTGTGGCCATTGGAGGTCGCCAACGCGCTGGCCGTGCTCGTCCGCCGCGGCAAGCTCACGGAGGATCAGCGGCAGCGAGGTCTCGGCTGGCTCCGTGGGTTGCCACTGCGGATCGATCACGAGATGGCATCCCTGGCGTTCTCGCGTCTGTCGGAGATGGCGGCGCAGTACCGCCTGTCCGTATACGACGCTGCGTACCTGGAGCTCGCCGAGCGGCGAATGCTCACGCTGGCTTGCAAGGACGGTGCTTTGCGAGAGGCCGCCAAGCAGGCCCGCGTCCGTTTGTGGCAACGAGCGTGACAGAGGACCGGCGTCTCGCGATCGTCGCCGACGCCCACCTGGACGGCCCAGGGGGTGCGGCAGGACCGCTCATCGGCCAGCTGCGCACGCTTCTCGAGCAAGGATGTGAGCGGCTGCTCTTCATGGGCGACCTCTTCCAAGCATGGGTGGGCTATCCGCAGTTCGAGCCTCCGGGGCTCGCGGAGCTGCTTGCCGTCGTCAGCGAGCTGCGCGCACGGGGCATCCGTGTCGACTACCTCGAGGGCAACCGCGACTTCTTCCTCGCCGGCAGCCCCTACGCCACCTTCTTCGACTTCGTGGGCGACGAGGTCGCATTCGTCGCCGGCGGCGTGCGCTATCTCGCGGTGCACGGCGACGGGCTCGACGACAAGGACGTGCAGTACCGGCTCTGGCGCCGCGCCACCAAGTCGCTGCCGGTGCGACTGTTGATGCGCTTCTTGCCGGCGCGGCTCGCGCGGCGTCTTGTAGACTCCACCGAGCGCAAGCTGGCGCAGACCAACTTCAAGCATCGCGTGGCGATTCCCACCGCCGCCATCGAGCGCTTCGCGGCGCGGCGGCTGCGGGAGGGACACGACGTGCTGCTCCTCGGCCATTTCCACGAGGAGCGCCGCTGGGCGGTTCCCGGCGGCGAGGTGTGGCTGCTGCCGGCGTGGTTCCAGACGCGCCAGGTGCAGTGGATCGGAGGAGAGGGACCCGGGGAGCACGCTGCGGCCGGCTGACGCCGCTGCCGGCGGCGGACGGCGACGATGCGCATCACCCTGCTCGGCACCGGTACTTCGACGGGAGTGCCCGTCATCGGCTGCCGCTGCGCCGTCTGCACTTCTTCCGACCCGCGCAACGTGCGGCTGCGCCCGGGCGTGCGGCTGGAGCTGCCGGAGGGGACGGCGATCGTCGACACCCCCACCGACCTGCGACAGCAGGCGCTCGCCTACGGTCTCGAGCGCGTCGACGCGGTGCTCTACACCCACGGCCACGCCGACCACATCTTCGGGCTCGACGAGCTGCGGGTCTTCAACTTCCGCCAGGGCACGACGATCCCGTGCTACGGGCCGGCCTCGGCGATGGCGGCCGTCAACCGCACCTTTGCCTACGCCTTCGAGGAGGGGCAGGAGGGCGGCGGCAAGCCGAAGATCGAGCTGATCGCCATCGACGACCGGCCGTTTCGATTGCTCGGCGCCGACGTGCTGCCGGTGCCGGTGCTGCATGGCGAGCTGGAGGTCTACGGCTACCGCCTCGGCCCCTTCGCCTACGTCACCGACGTGAGCTTCATCTCCGAGCAGAGCTTCGCGCGCCTCGCCGGCGTCGAGGTGCTGGTGCTCGGTGCGCTGCGCTACCGGCCGCACACCACGCACTTCTCGATCCCCGAGGCGATCGTCGCCGCGCAGCGCATCGGCGCCCGGCGCACGCTGTTCACCCACCTCGCCCACGACGTCGACCACACCGCGCCGGGCGAGCTGCCGGCCGGCATCGAGCTCGCCCATGACGGCCTGGTCTTCGACTTTGGCTGAAGCGCGCGAGGTGCGGCCGGGCCAACTGAGGCCGGGAACAGTGCGCGGGCGGCTGCGCGTGCCGCCGAGCAAGAGCGTCAGCCACCGGCAACTGGCGCTGGCGCTGCTCGCCCGCGCGCCGGTG
>DATNCU010000037.1:0-3643 GCA_035607145.1 Thermoanaerobaculia bacterium | reverse complement strand
GTCATCGCGGCGCGCAACCAGCGCGGCGGCGAGGTGCAGCTGCCGGCGGGCGCCACCATCGACCTGACGCTCGCCGACTCGGTGCGCGTCACCACGAGAGGCTAGAGCCAGAAACGAGAGTTGGAGTCCACCTCCCTCGGGGTGCCTGACCCTCCGCCCCCACCACCGCGGCGCGACGGCTTGCCGCCACGCCGCACCGGGGTGTCAGGCACCCCTCCTTTTTTTAGCCCACGTTCGACGCAGCGGTCAGGTGGCGACGCGGCGCGCGATGAGCAGCGTGCAGTCGTCGGCCGGCGGGCGGCTGCCGACGAACTCGGCCACGGTGCGCTCGATCGTGTCGGCGAGCTCGACCGGCGCGTCGAAGCGATGCTCGCGGCATACGTCCATCAGCCGATCGAGGCCGAGCTCCTCGTCGGCTTCGTTGGCAGCCTCGGTGATGCCGTCGGTGTAGAGCACGAGAGTGTCGCCGGGAGCGAGCTGCACGGTGGCGGCGCGATAGGGCATGTCGCGCAGCAGCCCGAGCGGCACGCCGGTGGGGCCCAGCTTCTCGACCTCGCCGCCCGCCCGCACGACCAGCGCCGGGTTGTGGCCGGCGTTCGCGTACTCGAAGGTGCCGCTCTCCGCGTCGATCGCCACCACGATCGCGGTTGCGTACTTCTCGGGCGGCGTGCGCTGAAAGAGCAGCCGCGAGACGCGCGCGCAAACCTCTGCTGGCGGCTGCCCTTGCTCGAGCGGTGCGGCCGACAGCGCCTCCACCGACGCCGCGAGCAGCGACGCGGCCATCCCCTTGCCGGTGACGTCGGCGAGCAGCAGCACGCACTCGCCGCCGTCCCGCCGCAGCACCGCCTGGTAGAGATCGCCCGAAACGTGGCGCGAGGGCACGTTGCGCGCGCACAGCTCGAAACCGGGAAGCGCCGGCAGCGTGGCGGGGATGAGCGCCTGCTGGATGCGGCGCGCGAGGGCCAGCTCCTCTTCGAGAACTCGCCGCTGAGCCGCCTCCTCGAGCAGCGCCACGTTGCGGATGCGGATGGCCGCGACAGAGGCGAGCGACACGAGCAGCTGCATCTCGTCCTCGCCGAACTGGCGCACCGCGGCGTTGGTGGTGAGCAGCACCATCCCCATCGCCGGCTGGCCCTCGGCGAGAAGCGGCGCCGCGACTAGCGAGCGCACGCCGGCGGCGAGCAAGCTCATCGAGCCCTGGAATCGCGCATCGCTCTGCGCGTCGAGCACCAGCGCCGCGACGCCCTTGCCGGTGACCTCGTCGGCCAGCCGTTGCGAGGCAACCAACCGCGGCTCACCACCGGTGCGGGAGCGGCTCGCCACCGGCCGCAGCACGCGCGCGGTGTCGTAGAGGTAGATCGCGGCCTGTTCGGGCTGCAGATGGTCGAAGAGGCGGTCGAGGATGAGCTGCAGCAACTCAGGCAGCGCGAGTGCGCTTCCCAGTGCGTGGTGAACCTCGTTGAGGAGCTTGAGCCGCTCGGCGTAACGCTCGAGTGCGGGGCGATCGGCGGCGATACCGGCCCGGCTCGCTTCCTGCGCCAGCAGCTCGGCAACGGGACGGAAGACCGTGTGGCCGCTCTCGAAGCCATCGACCTCGCCGGTATTCTCCGCGCCGTCGAGGTGCACGGAGAGCGTGCTCCCCGAGATGCGAATGACGTCTCCGGGTGCGAGCGGCGATGGGGCAGCGATCGCTTCGCCATTGAGCAGCGTGCCATTGCGCGACCCGAGGTCCTCGACAAGGTAGCGGTCACCGTCGCGAAAGATGCGCGCGTGGTGGCGCGACAGAAAGCGGTCGGGCAAGGGAAGGTCGGAGGTAGAGGAGCGCCCGATCACCAGGCTGTCGCCATGGAACAGGTGATCGAAAGGTGGACCTTGAGGAGGCACCACGTGGAGGCGGAGCACGGGCGGATTGTAAGAGGACGCCGCCGCGGAGTTGTGGTACGGCCGGGCAGGCCGGTGGGAGCGGGGGCGGCCCGTGCGCGCGGGCTGACCCGACTAGCTCGCCGGCGAGGTCCGCGGCGGGCGCCGGCGAACGGCTCGCGAAGACGCGAGCCGGCCTGAGGCCCCCGGCGGAACAGCCGAAGTACGCGAGATCGGGCAGTCGTGCCCCGCCTATCTGGGGCCTCAGGCACCGCCGGCGCGTTCACCGCCGCGGACCTCGCCGCCGAGCAAGTCGGGTCCCCAGGCCGTGCTCCAGGGCCGCCCCCGCTCCCACCGGCCCGCCCCGCCTAGCCACAACAAACGAGCGGCCACTCTGAGAACTCCCCTCTAAGTTAGGGGCGCGGGGTTGCCTCACCAAGCTCACAACGCTTCGAATCAACGGCAACGGTGAACTCGCCCACGCGGTAGCTGTTAGTGAAGGACGAAGGCGGGTGCGTCTGGCGGATTCCGGGGGCCGCCGCGGCGGCACCTCCGGAAGGCGCTTCGTGGACGTTGCGGCGTCGATTTCGTCGAGGCGCCTGGAGGTGGAGTCGCGCCCTCTTGCTCCCGAAGTGCACTGTAGGCGCGACGGTGCCGCGGCGGCGGCCCCCGGATCCGCCAGAGAGCACCCGCCGCCCGGGTGGTCACCACCACTCGCAGTCCACTCCGCCCTCGACCGAAACCCCAAGTGCTAGCATCGCCGCCCGTGAGCCAACACCCCCGCGACCGCCGCCCGCAGCGCATTGCGGTGCTGCCCGGCGACGGCATCGGCGTCGACGTCACCACGGAAGCGGTCAAAGTCCTCGACGCCGCCGCAGAGCGCTGGTCCCTCCCCATCGAGCTCGAGCACTTCCCCTGGAGCGCCGACCACTTCCTCGCCACCGGCGAGACCATCCCCGCCGGTGCTTTCGACGACCTTCGCCAGCGCTTCTCGGCCATCCTCATCGGCGCCTACGGCGACCCCCGCGTGCCCGACATGCGGCACGCCGCCGACATCCTGCTCGGCATCCGCTTCAAGCTCGACCTCTTCATCAACCTGCGGCCCATCAAGCTCTACGACGAGCGGCTCTGCCCCCTCAAGGGCAAGGGCGTTCACGACGTCGACATGGTGGTGTTCCGCGAGAACACCGAGGGCGCCTACGTCGGCGCGGGCGGTACCTTCAAGACAGGCACGCCCGACGAGATCGACGTGCAGGAGGAGATCCACACCCGCAAAGGCGTGGAGCGCATCGTCCGCGCCGCTTTCGACTACGCGGTGCTGCACGGCCGTCACGAGGTCTGCATGGCGGACAAGAGCAACGCCATGCGCTACTCGGGCGACCTCTGGCAGCGCGTCTTCGCCGAAGTGGCCGCGGAGTACCCGCAGATCGCTCACCGCCACCTCTACGTCGACGCCCTCACCCTGCAGATGGTGCGGCAGCCCGAGAGCTTCGACGTCATCGTCACCAACAACATGTTCGGCGACATCGTCACCGACCTCGGTGCCGCACTGCAGGGCGGGCTCGGCGTTGCGGGCTCGGCCAACCTCCACCCCGGCGAGGTGTCGATGTTCGAGCCCGTGCACGGCTCGGCGCCGAAGTATGCCGGCACCGGCCGCGCCAATCCGGTGGGAGCGATCCTGTCGACGGCGCTGATGCTCGAGTACCTCGGCCACACCGAGGCGGCGGCAGAGGTCGAGGCGGCGGTGGCGCAGAGCATCCGCGACGGCCAGACGGCGGTCGAC
>DATNCU010000510.1:0-4164 GCA_035607145.1 Thermoanaerobaculia bacterium | reverse complement strand
TGATACACGCAGCGCGGGTCTTCCAGCGTCTCGTCGCGCTGCTGCGGCTGCTCGGGCTGCGCCTCACCGCCGCGCTCCTTGCCGTGCCCGCCCTTCTCCGCTTCGTGCCCTGGCTCCTCGCCGCCCGACTGCTTCGCCGTGGCGCCGCGGTAGAGCCAGCTCTCGGGGTCGTACTTCCCCGCCTCCTCATCCCAGCCCGAGAACAACCCGTCGAGGTCCTCGGCGTCGCGCAGCTCGTCCTTGAGCAGCACCGCCGCGTTGGTGTACGGCACCACGTAGTCGCGGAACACCTTGCCGTGCTCGATCGCGTAACGCACCAGGCCGCCCAAGAAGACGATGTCGGAGCCGGCGCGCAGCGGCACCCACAGGTCCGCCATCGCCGAGGTGCGGTTGAAGCGCGGGTCGACATGGATCACCGTCGCGCCGCGCTCGCGCGCCTCTACCACCCACTGGAAGCCCACCGGATGGTTCTCCGCCATCGACGAGCCCATGATGAGGATTGCGTCGGAGCGAACGAGATCCGACGGTGCGGTCGTCGAGCCGCCCCGCCCGAGGCTGGTGCCCAGACCGGGCACCGTCGAGCTGTGTCATATGCGCGCCTGGTTGGACAGGCGCGTCATCCCCAGGCCGGCGGTGAACAGTTTCTTGAGGAGATAGTTCTCCTCGTTGTCGAGCGTGGCGCCGCCGAGGTGCGCGATGCCGGTGCACTGCATCAGCGCGCGGCCGTCGCGCTCCTCCTCGAAGGTGCGCTCGCGGCTCTCCCACACGCGGTCGGCGATCTTGTCCATCGCCTCGTCGAGCGGGATCTCCTGCCAGCGCGTGGCGAACGGCGCGCGGTACTTGACGTTGGTGAGGCGCCCGGCGTGGGTGAGCAGTTGGTGCGACGCGGCCCCCTTGGGGCAGAGGCGGCCGCGCGAGATCGGCGACTCGGGATCGCCTTCGATGGCGACCAGCTCGCCGCCGCGGTGGTGCACCAGCTGACCGCAGCCGACGGCGCAGTAGGGGCAGACCGAGCGCGCGACGGCGGCGCCGGCGGTCTTCGTCTGCAGCTCGCGAGTGTCGCGGCTCATCGCCTCGGGGCCGGTGCCGTCGCTCCCCTCGCGCAGCTGGCGGATCAGGGGCCACTCGGCGAGGAGATCGCGCCACATTCGCTGCGATCCTACCGCCCGGCGAAGCGCGGTGCTGGCGCGGCGCTCAGCGCTCGGCAGCGATGCGCACGCGGCGCGAGACGATGCTGCGGTCGCCGCGCCCGAGGGGCACCGCCCACTCCGGCCGCGCGCGTAGCAGCGGCGCGTTCTTGTCGGGGAGGCCGGGCTGCACGTCGTAGGCGTGGATCTCCACCGGATCGGTGCCGGTGAAGAGGAGCTCGATTAGCGCGCCATCGGTGCCGAGCGTGACGTTCTCGACGGTCGCCCATTCACCCCGACGGGCCTCCGGCGACAACGGCACCTCCTCTCCACCGAGTCGGGCCCAGGTGAGACGGTCGCTCGGCGCGTAGACGCCGGCGATCGGCGCGCCGCGCAGCGAGCGCAGCCGCACGCGGACGTGCATCTCGTTTGCCGACGGCGTCACCGCTTCGATCGTCACCTCGGGCGGCGGGGCATCGAAGCGCGGAGCGCTGGCCGTCCACGCTTCGAGCTCGGGCGCCCACGGGTACGGCCCGCGCATCGCCCGCAGCGCGGCGAGCGACGGTGGCAGCGGGATGGCCGTCGAGCCCGCGACCCACCGGCTCTCGCCGCGATCGGCGTCCAGGTAGAGCACCAGCGACAGCGGCTGCGGCGAGTCGGCGGTGAACTTGGGCAGGGCGAGCGCCGCGACCGCGCCGACCAGCACCGCCGCGCCGCCGGCCGCAGCGAGCAGCAGGCGTTGCCGACGCGCGGCCGCGGCGAACGCGGGCAGCGCCGCGGTCAGCACGAGCGCGATGAGGATCGTCACGCCCGGCAGCGCGCCGTCGCCCATGCCGTCGTAGAGCATCCACGCCATCGGGAAGATCACCACCGCCGCGGCGACGAGCGGCGGCAGCCACGACCAGCCGTTGCCGGCGCGGGCGAGCGTGGCTCCCAGCCCGGCGACGCCGGCGACGAGGACCGGCACGACCAGCGGATACGACACGCCGGGCGCGAGAGCGGCCGCGGCAACGGCGAGCAGCGACCAGCCGATCCACGTCGCGGCCCACGCCCCGCGTGGCCCGACTCGGTCACCGGCAAGCCACACCACCAGTCCCACCGCGGCGAAGGCCGCCGCCCAGAACGCCAGCGTCAAAGGCCAGCTGTGCGCCACCCACTGATACGGCAACGCGCCCAACGCCTTCAATGACCAACGCAGCAGCCAACCCAGCGCCGCGGCGACGACGATCGCGCCCAGGGCTGCCGCGGCTCCCCACGCGGCTCCACCACCGCCTCCATCGCGCCGCCGTCGCAGCCACACCGCAACGATCACCATCACCGCGCCGAGGAGCGCCAACGGCAGCGTCCACGGCTGCGGCCAGCGCACGACGAACAGCGTCAGCACGTCGAAGAACACCGCCTCGCCGACCCTGCGCCAGGAGCTCTCCGGCCCGGCGAGCGAGCGCACCATTGCCAGCGCGTGGTCGCCGTGGTGCTGCAGGCTGCCGAGGTCGAGGTGGTCGAGGTCGTCGCGCCGCGTGTGGTAGCGCAGCGGGCCGCCGACGAAGGCGAAGTTCACGCCCGCCATGCCGTGCCGCTTGAACACCGTGAGGTCGGTGTCGTTGGGCAGCCGCTGGTAGAGCGTGTAGTAGATCGAGTTGGTCGCCGGCCGCGGCAGCACGCGGGCCGCCTCGCCGACCAGCCAGGCGCTGCCCGTCGACAGCTCGAACATCAGGCTCGGCCCGGTGGTGCCGCGCGCCTCGACGTTGACGACGGCGATGAAGCGCTTCGCGCGCGCGGCGTCGAGCACGAACGCCTCGGCGCCGAGCAGCGCCTGCTCCTCGCCGTCGTCGATCAGCAGCCAGACGTCGCGCGCCAGGCGCGGCGAGGCGAGCAGTGCGCGAGCGGTCTCGAGCGCGGTCGCCACGCCGGCGCCGTCGTCGGCGGCGCCAGGTCCGGACGCCACCGAGTCGTAGTGGCAGGCGAGCAGCGCAGCACCTTCGGGACTGTCGCCCGGCACGCGCGCGAGCACGTTGACCACTTGCGCGCAGCGCCCGCCGCCGCCGCAGACGAAGCCTTCCTCGACCTCGGGTTTGAGGCCGAGCCGCTCGAGCTCGGCGATGAGCCGTGCGCGCACGGCGGCGTTGGCCGGCGTGCCGGTGAGGTGCGGCGTACCGTCGCCGAGCACCCGCGCCAGCGCCGCCTTCGCGCGCACGGCGGAGAACTCTTGCGGCGGCGTCTCCGCGCCGCGCGGCGACGGCGGCGCGTAGCGCCAGGCGACGAGCGCCAGCACGGCGGCGAGAGCGGCGAGGGCGCGGCGCAGCGGCGTCGTCCTTGAGGTGGCAGTCAGTGAGCGGAGCGCGCGGATCTTACGCCGATCCGCGCTATCCGCTCCCGTCCGAGGATGCGCCCGCAGCCGCCTCGCGTCAGGCGGCGCTCAGGCCGGCGGCATCCCCGGCAGCAGCCCGGCGCCGCCGGCCGCCGGGAATCCCGGCGCTCGCGGGATCCCAGGGTCGCCGGCGTCCGGCAGCAGCGGCTGCCGCAACAGCGGCGACGGCGCGACGCGCCCCTTCTCCACCTCGGGGAAGATGCGCGTCCACTGCGCCGCCTGGTCGCAGCCGTCCAGGCAGCCACTGATCTCGAGCAGCGACCCCAGCCGTGGCTGCCGCAGCAGCACGCCGCGGCGGCCCTCGCCGACGAAGGCGTCCTTGACCGCCGCCACCTCGCGCACGAAGCGGTAGCGGCAGACGGTGCGGCCGTGCTCCACCAAGTCCGCGACCTCGACCGCGACGCCCCACTGCTGGTTGCGCACGACGCCGACCACGCGGCGTCCTTCGCCCTCCCACTTGCGCCGCTCGTAGTCCGTAGTCTCGGCATCGCTCAGGCGGCCCCCGCGGCCGGTGAACACCAGCAGACGGTTCTTGAACGGCCCCATCTCCGGCACGCGAATGGGCAGGCCGTGTTGGAACGGGTTCTGCGCCGACAGTTGCTGCAGGCTCGGCTCGTAGTCGGCGTGCTGGACGAGCTTCTGCCGCTCCTCCTCGGCGATCGCCTGCAG
>DATNCU010000509.1:0-3431 GCA_035607145.1 Thermoanaerobaculia bacterium | reverse complement strand
AGAGGCGCACGACGGCGGCGAGGATCGGCATCAGCACGTCCTGCAGCCCCACGGGCAGGCCGGCGAGGTAGGTGCCCGGCATGATGTAGCGGCCGATGGCGATCATCTGCAGCTGGTTGGGCACTCCCTGCGCGTTGGTCTTTCCCTCGCGCGCCAGCGCGAACATGGTGCCCAGCGCGTCGAGCGCGCGATCGAGTCCGGCCTGGTCGGGCGGCGATACCGTCGTCTCCTGCGTGTAGCGCAGCTCGTCGTCGCTGACGCTCCAGGGGTGAATGTGCGGCACGCCGGGCATCATCTCCACCGACTCGCCGGGGCCGAGCTCGCGCTCCTCCTTGCCGATCAGGTAGCGCCCTCTCCCGGCGGTGACGATGAAGCGCTCGCTCGCCGCGCGGTGGATGTGCGGCGGCACGCCGTCGCGGCCGCGGCGCGGCGCGATCGTCCACTCGGCGGTGAACGAGTGGCCGCCGGTGTCGGCCGGGCTCTCGACGAGGTGGAGACGCTGGCCGGCGGGCGGGTTCTCGATGACGGTGCCGGTTCTCATCGTGGGCTCCTCCGTGCTACTCCAGCCAGGCCGAGCGCACCGGCCGCAGCTCGGCGAGGGTGACGCCGGAGCGCAGCGAGGCGAGCTGCGCCACCAGGGTGGGGCGGCTCACATCGTCGGCCGTCATGCGCGCGAGCGCGATCTCGTAGGCGCGCTCGGCGGCCGCGCGATCGCCGAGACGCAGCCGTAGGTTGCCGAGCTCCAGCGCCGGCGCCGAGATCTTCGGCAGCGCCGGCACGATCTCGTCGAGCCGCTGCGCGATCGTCGACAGCTCGGGTTTGTCGGTGCCGTAGAGGTCGTCGAGCACGCGCCAGAACATCATCGAAGCGTGCAGCCGCGGGCTCTCGACGCGGCCGTGCAGCACCAGCAGGTGGCCGATGCGCGCCACCCGCTGCAGCCCGGCGAAGTCGCGCGGGTCCCACTCGTACTCGGGCCACGGCAGCGTGTCGCTCATGCCGAGGAGGAAGAAGCCGTTCCACTCGCCGCGTACGTTGCGGTCGTGGATGTCGGCGATGAGGTCGCGGCGCTGCAGCCGGTCGGCGTCGGCCTCCTCCTTGGGGAACCAGTAGATCGAGTAGAACGGCTCGCCGGTGGGCGCGATCTGCGTGCGGTACAGCGCCAACAGCTCGTGGTAGCGCTGGCCGAGGTCGAGGCCTTCGTTGGAGAACTGGCGGTAGGCGCCGGCGGTGCCGCCGGCGAGCTCGTTGTGGTACTCCCACAGCCGCGGCTCGCGCAGCGTCATGCCGGCGGCGAGAAGGAGCAACAGCAGCGGGGGGGCCACGGCGAGCTGCCACGCGCGGCGTGGTGCGATAGCGGCGCTGAGACGGAGGCGCGTGAGCGGGACCGAAACCGCTGCTCCCGCCAGCACCGCGAGCGCGAGCACGATCGGCAGCGCGTGTCGCACGCCGGCGTACGTCCCTGCCGAGCGCATCAGGGCGAGTAGGTGCATTCCCGCCATGCCAAGCACGGACCACAGGACGAGGCGCGCCGGCGGCGGCAGCGCCGCGCGTGCGAGCAGCGCGGCCCCGAGCAGCGCCATCGCCAGCAACGCCAGCGGGACCTTGGTAACCACCACCGCCGGCCAGAAGTGCAGCGGCGCGCGGCCGAGGTACTTGCGACCGAGCACGAGGTGGCTTATCTGCCCGCGCCCTTCGACGCCGGCGCGCACGGTGTCCGCGAGGCCCCACAGGTACGCACGCGGCGCCAGGTGCCAGCGGTCGGCGAAGCCGATGACTCCGCGCCAGCTGGCGAGGTTGAGGTCGGCGACCTTGTCGGCCATCGGCCGGTTGAAGGCGTCGCTACCGTCGCGGCCGGCGTGGAAGCGCAGCCCGTAGCAGGCCCACAGCACCAGCCAGGCGAGCGCGCAGGCGGCAGCGAGGCGCGCGAGTCGCCCGGCCGTGCGCCGCCAGCCGTCGCGACGCGCGCTCGCGAGCGCGACAATCGCCGTAACCACAACGATGCCCGCAATCCCCGCGATCGCCGAGTGCTTGGCGGCGAGCGCGAGCCCCATCGCCATGCCGAAGCCCGCGATCCAGCGCCATGACCAGGTCGAGACAGCGAGGCCGCCGGCCACCGCCGCGATCGCCAGCGTCAGCGCGAGCGGCAGATCGGTCATCACGACCGGCAGGTGCGCGCCGACGGTCGGCTCGAGAGCCAGGAACGCCAGCGTCCCCGCCGCCCACGCGAGACCGCAGGCGCGCCAGAGTAGCAGCCCGAGAGCGAGCAGCAGCACGCCGTGGAAGCTCCACAGCGCCAGCCGCGCCCGCGCCTGCACCGCCCGCGCGTCGTTGTCGAGGAACACCGTCTCCTCGGTCAGGTCGCGCTCGGCGGGCTTGTCGGCGAGCGGCACGAACGGCGGCAGCCGAAAGCTCTCCGGCATCCACGCCGCCACCCACAACTTCACCAGCGGCGGATGCTCGGGGTTGAGCCGGAAGTCCCCCGTGCGCAGATACGAAACCCCAGCCACCACGTGGTACGGCTCGTCCACCGTGAAGCTGTCCAGCCGCGTCCCCCACGCCGAACGCGCCACCGCCAACCCCACCAGCGCAAGCAGCAAGGCAACGCCGGCGGCGAGACGGAGGAGGCGCTCTCGCGAGCCCCGCGGGTCCTTGGGACTTGGATTCGGTGTTTCCATACCGGCCTCGGCCAGCGATACGGCACCGGCCAGCCGGCTGGATGATCGGCGGAACCAAACCGGCGAAGTTGGATAGGAGTCGCCTGAGACCGCGAACCGACTCAGAGCGGCTGCTGCTCCCCTTCTTTGGCCACCGCCATGCCGGCGGCCGCGACCTCGGCACCCGCCGCGGCGTCGCCGCGGATGAGCGGGTTGGTGCGGTTGAGGTGGACGAAGCGGACCTTGCGGCGCGCGGCTACGGGCAGGGGCGCGAGGCGGGCGATGGTCTCGCGGACGAAGGGGTGGGGGATCTCGGCCATCGAGCGGCCGGGGATCTCGCCGTCGGCGAAGAAGGTGCCGTCGAGGTAGGCGACGTCGACGCCGGCGAGCACCGCTTCGAGCTTGGTGCCCTGCGCGTCCCACTTCTCCCACTTGTCGATGTCGGGCAGCCAGAGCAGCTTGCGCGTGGGCCCTTCGATGCGGAAGGCGACGGTCTCGCTGTACTCGTCGCGGTGCGGCACCAGCAACGGCGTCGCGGTGAGGCGCTCGTCGAGGCGCACGGGCACGCCCGCCTGAAGCGGCTCGACGATGACGTTGCCCAGCCGCAGGAGCAGCTCCCACGGTCCGTTGCCGCGCAGGAACGCAGCCATGCGCGGCATGGCGTAGACCGGCACCTCGTGCGCGCCCATCGCCTCGCGGCCGAGGTGGATGAGGCCGGCGTAGTGACCGACGTGGGCGTGGGTGAGCAGGATGCCGCCGAGGCCCGGCACGCCGGTG
>DATNCU010000508.1:0-10010 GCA_035607145.1 Thermoanaerobaculia bacterium | reverse complement strand
GTCCCTCTCGTCCTCGTGGCCGAGCGAGATCGGCTTGCCGCCGTCGATGGAGACGCGGATCTCGACGAGCGGCGGGCAAGGCGGGGTGAGGAAGCGGAGCGTCCAGCCGCTGCCTGCTTGCATGGCGTGGAGCGCCACCGGCAGCACCGGCGCGAGAGGGCACGGGCACGCGCCGTCGGCGGCCGGTGGCGACGGCGGTGCCGCGCCGGCGAGGAGCAGCGCCGCGCCAAAGGCGACGGCGCAACGGCGTACGGCCCGAGCCGCGCTCATGGCGCCTTCTCTCCGCTCGGCTGGCGGTGCAGCGCGAACACGCGCGAGCGCGTGCCGTCGCGGAAGATCACCTGCACGCACGCCGACCGCGTGGTCGCCTTGGGCAGGCTGAGGACCGGCCGGTCGAGGATGAGGTCGTTCTCTTGCGCCGGCCGCGGCTCGAGCGTGGGCTCGGCCTTGGCGTCGGCGGCGAAGACGATGCGGCTCTCCAGCCCGCAGCCGTTGATCGAGTAACGAACTTCTCGCAACGACTCGCGGTGCCGGTAAGGCGTGTCGAAGCCCAGCCAGGTGATCTCGTCGCCGTGCTCGGCGAAGGAGACGACGCGCTCGACCTCGTCCCCGAGGTCGCGCTTGGCGATGGCGAGGCGTTCCTTGGCGGCGTCGAGGCTGAACGTGCGCGTGGTGGTGCGGCCGTCGCGGCTGACCAGGCGGAGGCCGATGCGGTGCGCTCCCGGCGTCACCCACTCCGGCGGCGCGATGGTCCACGGGCGCACGAACGGTTTGCCGGTCATCACGTCGAGCCAGTGCTCGTGGCCGAGGTTGCTCTCGGGCCGGTCGTCGAAACGGACGAATGCGTCGGTGTACCCGGCGTACGGCGGCAGCTCGAAGTCGAGCTTCCAACCGTCGTCCCCTTCGTAGGTCCGCATCGCGATCGGCTGCGCCGGAGGAGCGGGGCAGGCGCAGCAGGCGGCCGTCTTCGCGGTCGTGGGTGGCGCCGGCGATTCGCCCGCTGCTGCGCGCGGAACCAGCCCGCTCAGGCCCGCCAGAACGGCCACCGCCACCGTGGCGCGGTGCACGCGCAAACCGGGTCGAAGACGGGGCCTCATCGAGCGATTAGACCCGCCGGGAGCGGCAACTGATACCCCGAAGCGGTCAATGCGCGGCGAGCTCCGCCGCCCAGTCGAGGACCACGATGATGGGTGTCCCGGCGTCGGGCTGGTCCAGCAAGGTCGCAACCAGGAAGCGCTGGCCGTCGGGGCTGGGAACGAACTCGTCGGTGCCAACCCCCAGGATGCCGCCGACGTGCGCCTGGAAGAGGGCTCGCGGCGGGCCGGCTTGGAAGGCCCCCGATGTCGCCCGGCACGGCACCGCCACCACCCTTTGAGCGGCGTCGAGGAAGAAGAGCTCACGCCCATCGCGGCGCCAACGCGGCTGCGTTCCCCCAGCGGTCGAGACCTGCCACTTGCCGCCGCCGCCGAGTGGCTGCACGTAGGTCTCGTAACGGCCCGACTCGTCGGAGGTGTAGGCCAGCAAGCTGCCGTCTGGGGAGAGCTGCCCCTGCCCCTCGTCGGCGGCGGTCGCGACCACGGCGAACGGCTTCTTGGAACGGTCGAGCGGCAAGGCCCAGAGGTCGCGCTTGGCGGTTCGCGGGCCGAGCTCGTAGACGAGAAGACTGCCGTCAGCGGACCAGTCAGTGGGCCGTGCACCGGTCGCGGGCGCGAGCAGGACCTCGACGGCGCCCGCTCCGCTCCCGGCGCGCACGCAGATCCGGTCGCCCTGCCCCCTTTGATTGCACCCGAACGCGAGGCGACTGCCGTCCGGCGACCAGACCGGTAGCCAGTCATCGCTGGTCTCGAAGGTGAATCGTGTGGCGCTGCCGCTGTCGGCTTCGACGATGAAGATCTGGTACACGCCGAGCTCGGCGATCATCTGGTTGACCGCCAACCGCTTGCCGTCCGGCGAGGGCGCAGGATCGCGGTAGCCCGCCGTCTCCGGACCCACGACGCCGACTTGGCGGCCGCCGCGGTCATACCAGCGCAGCTGCAACTGCTCCTCGGTGCGCTCGCCCCGTCGATACGCCACTGCGCCGGCCGCGGCGGAGAACAACGCGTTGCCAGTGCGCTCCGCGGCCTGGCTCACCTGGGGCTCGATCAGGATCGGCTCGCCGTCGGGCAGCAACTGCTCGTCGAGAGGCTGCGCCACGAGCGCACGGTCGCGGGCGTAGAGCAGGTGACGGGGCGGTGCGAACACGGCGTTGTAGCCGGTGCGCACCAGCAACCGCGGTGCGGCGCCGGTGAGGGAGCCGAGATACACACCCTTGCGCTCGCGGTCGCCCCTGACGAGGTAGACGAACCGGCGGCCGTCGGGCAAGAAGCTGGGGAAGCGGTGCGACGATTCCAGCCCCCGCGCGTCGAGGGCGGTGAGCGGCGCTGGCGAGCCGCCGTTGGCGGAGACGCGATGGAGCGGGTCCGTGTACTCGGGCGCGAAGATGATGGTTCCGTCAGCGCCCCAACTGCCGCCGCGCGCGCTGGCGGCCGTGCAGATCGTCTGCGGCGGCGCTCCCGCGAGCCCCACCTTGCGCAGCAGGCCGCCGGCGAAGTACGCGATCCAGCGGCCGTCCGGCGACCAGAAGGGGTAGCTCGCGCCCTCGGTTCCGGCTAGCGGCTGGGCCTCCACCGCGTCGAAGGCGCGCCGCCAGAGCCGCTTGACCTGCTGGTCGTCGGTGGCCACGAACACCATCTGCAGCCCGTCGGGCGCGAGTGCCATCCCACCGCCGCTATCGAGAGGCGTGAAGACATTCTTCGCGGGTGGCGCCACCGAGAAGCGGATGGTCCGCCGCGGCGCCGTCGACGCTCCAGGCATGAAGAAGTAGATCGCCAGGCCGCCGAGTAGAGCCGCGACGAGCGCGGTGGCCGCCAGCCGCGCGGCCTGGCGGAGCGGGCCGGACCTTGGCGGCAGGCCTAGCGGAGGCTGGCCAACCTCCGAGCGGCCGGCGAAGAGGTCCTCGATCACGAACCGAGCGTCGGCGATGTCGCGCAGCCGGCTCTTGGGGTTGCGCTCGAGGCAGCGGCGCAGGAGGGTGTGAAGCGCCCGCGGCGTGGAGGCAGGCAGCGCCGCCCAGTCGACCGGTTGCGTGAGCACGGCGGCGAGCACGTCGGTCGTCGAGTCGCCGGCGAAAAGCCGCCGTCCGGTGAGCATCTCGTACAGCACGACGGCGAACGACCAGATGTCGGCGCGCTTGTCGGCGGCGAGCCCGCGCGCCTGTTCGGGCGCCATGTAGGCGGCGGTGCCGAGGACCACTCCCAGCTCGGTGTCGGAGGCCGACGTCTGCGTCGGCGAGTCCATCAGCGCGGCCGGGAGGCCGTGCGCCTCGGTTGCCGGCGGTCCGGACGAGGGTGCCGCGACCGCCTTCGCCAACCCGAAGTCGAGCACCTTCACCCCGCCGTCGGCGGTGAGCTTGACGTTGGCCGGCTTCAAGTCGCGGTGCACGAACCCCTTCTCGTGCGCCGCTTCGAGCGCCTCGGCGATCTGGCGCGCGATCGGAAGCGTCTCGTCGAGCGGCAACGGCCCGCGCGCGATGCGCGCCGAGAGGTCCTCGCCGTCGATGAGCTCCATCACCAGCGCGCGCACGCCGTCGGATTCCTCGAGCCCGAAGATCGAGGCGATGTTGGGATGGTGGAGCTGGGCGAGCAGCTGCGCCTCGCGCTTGAACCGGGAAAGGCGCTCCTTGTCGGCGGTGAATGCGGCCGGCAGGACCTTGATCGCGACGTCGCGCCGCAGCCTGGTGTCCGTGGCGCGCCAGACCTCGCCCATGCCGCCTGCGCCGAGCTTGGCGGTGACCTCGTAGGGTCCGAAAAGGTTCCCGACGGCGAGCGACATTGGCGGCGGAAGGCCAGCTTGTCACAGCTGCGAATCGCCATGCCGGACCATGTCGGCCCGACGGGCTGGCGCTGGCGGCATCCGCTCGCTTTCGCGTACCCCTTGCGGTCGAAATCGGCGTAGGCTCACGTCCCGTTCGAGCCGTAACGCGCAGTACTGACGCAGGTCATCCGCCACAAGGACGCTTGCCGAAGGAGGCAAAGGTATGAATGCTGGACGTTTCGCCGGAGCCGCAGTGGCCGTCTTCGTCGTCCGCACCCTTCTCAACTACCTCTTCTATGGCGTGTTGACCCACGCGCAGATGGAGGAGATGGCTGCCGCTCATCCCGGCATGTTCCGGGAGGTGGTGCCGGCCTTCATCGCCCTCGACCTCGTCGCCGCCATCTTCATCACCTTCCTGGTCGTCAAGGCAGCTGCCTCCTTCGGCGGCGGGATCAAGGCCGGCGTGACGGTGGGTATCCTGATCGCGATTCTTTCCCCCGTCCTCTGCGATCTCTACCAGTTCTTCAGCGTGACGTACTTCCCGGCCGGGGCGGTGGCCGTGGACTCCATCTTCCAGCTCGTGTCCCACGCCATCCAGGGCGCCGTCGCCGCGGCGATCTATAAGACGGCCTGATCCCCGACCACCGAGCGCTTCGCGCTGCTCGCCGCCGCGGCGTGGCGGCCGACGACGTCCGCCGCGGCAGCGCTCTACAATCGACCAGGACGCGTAGACCTTTAACGGCCTTGACATCATAGTAATGTCTATCCAACATCAACGCATGGTCCGCACGCAGGTCTACCTCACCTCCGAGCAGCACGCCGCCCTTCGCCGTGCCGCCGCACGGACCGGCGTCAGCATGACCGAGGAGCTGCGACGGCTCATCGACCGCCATCTGCTCGCCAAGGGAGTCTCCCCAGAGCTCACGCGCGAGCCGGTGTTCAGCTTTGTCGGCATCGCCGAGAGCGGGGACTCGGAAGTGGCGGAGCGGCACGATGAGTACCTCGCCGGCGCCTTTGGTGCCGCGGACGTTCGTTGACACGAGCGGCTTCTACACCCTCGCCGACCGCTCGGACCGCCACCACCTGGCTGCCCGCTCGGTCCTGTCGCGGCGCGGCCGACCTCGTCCGTGCGCGCAAGATCGCCGGGGAGTGGCGCGACCAGGAGTTCAGCTTCGTCGACTCGACGAGCTTCGCCTTCATCGAGCGTCTTGGCATCACCTCCGCCCTGGCTTTCGACACCCACTTCCGGATCTTTCGTTGGGGCCCTGGCCGGCGGCGGAAGCTGCGGCTGCCAGGAGAGCGGTGACCTGGGGTCACTGAAGATCCGCGACTCGCTCGCCGCCCTCGCGTCGGCGGATGAACAGCATCGTGCGGTCGTCGGCGTAGGGCACGCCGCGCGCGAAGTCGTCGAGCGCACGCTCGATCTCGCGGCGCAGCTCGGGTAGCGGCAGGGCGCGTTGGCGCTGGGCGACGTCGGCGAGCCGCTGGATGCCGAACTCCTCGTCGTCGGGAGCGACGGCCTCGGTGATGCCGTCGGTGTAGATCAGCAGCAGGTCGCCCGGCTGCAAGGTGGTCTCGCGCGTGCTGTAGGCGGCGGTGGGAAGGGCGCCGAGCGGCGGCCCGCAGGCGGCGAGACGCTCGACCTCGCCGCCGGCGCGCACGAGCAGCGCGCTGTTGTGGCCGGCGTTGGCCCAGGCGAGAGTGTGGGTGGCGGGGTCGAGCTGGGCGGCGAAGCCGGTGGCGTACTTCTCGGGCGGCGTGCGCGCGAAAAGCCGCCGCGACACCCGCAGGCAGATCTCGTCGGGCGGGTGGGCGACCTCGATGGGGCCGGCCGCCAGAGCTTCCAGCGAGGCGCCGAGCAGCGAGGCCGCCATCCCCTTGCCGGCGATGTCGCAGACGAGGACGGTCACGAGCCCGCGCTCGGGGTGGAGGTCGACGGTGTAGAGGTCGCCGGAGACGCCGCGCGAGGGCACGTTCCCGGCGAGCAGCTCGTAGCCGGCGACCTCGGGCAGCCGTGCCGGCAGCAGTGCCAGCTGGATGCGCCGCGCCAGCTCGAGCTCCGCCGCCAGCAGCCGCCGCTCGGCCGCCTCGGCGGCGAGGTCGATGTTGCGCAGGTGCAGCGCGGCAGCGGAGGCGAGCGGCACCAGCAGCTCGAGGTCTTCCTCGCCGAACTGCCGCACCACGAGCCGCGAGGAGAGCACGATCATGCCCAGCGGCCCTTCCGGCGTCAGCAGCGGCGCCGCGAGCACGCTGCGCACGCCGGAGTCGAGGATGCTTTGCGCGCCGGCGAAGCGCTCGTCGGCCGAAGCGTCGAGCACCAGCGCCGCCTGGCGCCGCGCGGTCACCTCGCGCAGCAGGCTGCGCGAGAAGAAGACGCGCTCGAGCCCGAGGTCGGCGGGGCGCGACACCGAGCTGACGAGGTTGCCGTCGCGGTCGATCAGCAGCACCGCTGCCTGCTCCGGCCGCAGGCTGGCGAAGACGCGGTCGAGGATCATGTCGAGCAGGGCGTCGCGCGAGGGCGACTCGAAGAGCGCCTGGTGCACCTCGTTGACCAGGTGCAGCCGCTCGGCGTAGCGGCGGAGGTCGGCGGCGGAGGTGGCGGCCACGAGGTCGGCGCGCTGCACCAGCAGCGCCTCGGCGTCGCAGAGCAGCGTGCCGCTGGCGGCGCTCTCTCCGGACAGGGTGTCCTCGCCGAGACGGCGCACGACGACCCGGGTGGTCTCGGAGATCTCGATCACGTCGCGCTCGGCGAGCAGCGAGGCGCCGGTGAGCGGCTGCCCGTTGAGCCGCGTGCCCGCGCGCGAGCCGAGGTCCGCGATCCACAGCTCGTCGCCACGCCGCTCGAGTCGGAAGTGCTGGCGCGACACTCGCGGATCGGGAACGTAGACGTCGCACTCGGCGCCGCGCCCGACCAACAGGCGGTCGACGTCGACGGCGCGCGAGGTCCGCGGCAGCCGGCCACATTCGATGTCGAGCGACCAGCGGCTCATGGTCACTCCCCCTTTGAGCAACCAAACCTCACCCATCCCGCTCTCGCCGAGCTTTGGTGGCGAGTACCTAGCTTCTCACAGCAAGTCGAAGCGCTCGCGGCGGAAGTCGTCGTCGTAAGCGAAGACCCGATCGATGTCGTGCTGCCGGATGGCGACGAAGGAGACGGCGTCGACCAGGCTGAGCCAGCTCGATTTGCGGGCGAGCAACAGGTCGAGACCAGCCTCGTGCAGGGACTCGTCGACCCAGATCACCGCGAGCAGCGGCGCGAATGACTCGCGAAATGCGCGCACCGCCTCCGCTCCCAGTCGCCGCCCGATCAAGGCATAAGTCTCGACCAGCACGTAGGACGTCGTCGTCAGCGCCGCCCTCGACGCGGCGAGGCGGTCGAATGCTGTGCGTGCGCGGCGGTGAAAGGAGTCGTCCGGGTTGAGCAGGGCGAGCAGCGCCGAGGTATCGACGAAGACGTGGCTCAACCGAAGGCTCCATCCAGATGGCGATCGTGCGCGCGCGCGAGGTCGCGGGCGCCATCCTTGTCGGGGAAGCGGCCGATGACTTGTTTCGCTCGCGCGTAGGCGGAATCGCGCTGCGGGCCCTCCGTCGAGATGCCGACCTCGATGAAGGAGCGGATCACCTCGGCCATCGACACGCTGCGCTCGCGCGACAGGCGCTTGATGCGCCGGGCCTGTTCCTCGGTGAGCTGGATCTGGGTACGGATCATGGTGACACTGTAATCACAGCATGCCATCACGTCAACGCTCCCGTGGCTCGGCCAGGGAGGTTGCATGCGAACGGTCAGTGATGGCTACGATGCCGGGATGAGGCAAGCCTCCCCGCGAGGGGAACGGGATCTCGAACTGGTGCGGCGGCTGGTGTTGGCGCACGGGTGGAACACGACCTGTTTCCAGCTGCTCAATCCCGGGCTTTCGTACTGGCGCTCGGCCGACGGCGATGCGGTGGCGGGGTACGTGGAGCATGGGCGGTGGTGGGTGGTGGCGGGGGCGCCGGTGGCGGCGCCGAACCGGTGGGCTAGCGCGGTGGCGGAGCTCGAGGCTGCGGCACGCGAGCGCGGCCGGCGCGTGGCCTACTTCGCGGCCGAGGAGCGGCTGGAGGAGCTGCACGGGCCGGGCGGGCGGTGGGCGCGATTGCGGCTGGGGGCGCAGCCGATCTTCGATCCGCGGCGGTGGCCCGACACTCTCGCCGGTCACGCCTCGCTGCGCGCGCAGCTCGCGCGCGCTCGTAACAAGGGTGTGCGGGTGCGCGAGTGGCCGGCAGCGGAGGCGGCCGGCGACCCTGCATTGCAGCGCGTGCTCGCGGAATGGCTCAGCCGCCGCGGGCTGCCGCCGCTGCTGTTCCTCACCACGCCATGGACGCTGGGCCGCCTCGCCGACCGGCGCATCTTCGTGGCCGAGCGCGACGGCACGCCGGTCGGTTTCCTGGTGAGCAGCCCCGTGCCGGCGCGGCGCTGGGCGTTGGTCGAGCAGATCGTGCGCGGCGCCTCGGCGCCCAACGGCACGGCCGAGCTCCTCGTCGGCGCCGCCTTCGACGCTTTGGCTGGGGAGTGCGAGCGCGTCACGCTCGGTCTCGCGCCGCTGTCGGACCGCGCCGGAGGTTGGGAATCGGCGCCGCCCTGGCTGCGCCTCCTCGTCCGCTGGGCGCGCGTGCACGGGCGGCGCTTCTACAACTTCCGCGGGCTGGAGTCGTTCAAGGCCAAGCTCGACCCGGTCGAGTGGGAGCCGGTATGGCTGCTCGCCGACGGCCCGCGGATCGGGCCAGGTCTGCTGTGGGCAGTGCTCGGCGCCTTCGCCGGCGGACGGCCGTCGCGCTTCGCAGCCCGCGCCCTCGCCCGTGCCGCAGGGCAGGAGCTGGTGCGGGTGCGCGGGAGCGTCGCTCCGCCCGCGAGAAGTACCGGCTGATGGCCGGCGCCCCGAAGGATTCTCGCCGTGCGGACCTCTATGCCTCGGCGGGCAGGGCTCGGCCGCTCGCAGGGGGTCAGCATGGAGAATCTTCCTCGCGCCGGCAGCCGGCAGGCGCCGTCGCTCGGTGCCGCGGCGCGCATCGTCATCGGCTTCGCGGCGGCGGCGGGTGCCGTATTCCTGCTCACTCGCGTCGCGTTGCTGGTCCAGCAGCGGCAGGTGTTGCACGACGGGCCGCTCGCCGTTCTCGCGGCGCTGGCGATGGGGGAGGTGCACGACCTGCTGGTGGTGGCGTGGCTGGTGTTGCCGCTGAGCCTCTACCTGGCGCTGGTGCCGGCGCGAGTCTTCCGCTGGCGGCTGCAACGGCTGCTGCTGTGGAGCGGGCTCGGCGTGGCGGTCTACGGCCTCTGCTTCCTTGCCGTCGTCGAGTGGGGCTTCTTTGCCGAGCTCGGCGGCCGCTTCAACTTCGTCGCCGTGGACTACCTCGTCTATCCCACCGAGGTGGTCACCAACGTGTGGGAGAGCTACCCGCTCGCGTGGGTGCTCGCCGCGCTGCTGGTGCCGGCCGCGCTCGCGTTCCTGGCGATGCGCCGCGGAGTCGCCGGCGCGCCGCTCGAGCCCTGGCGGCAGCGCGCGGCGCTGGCGCTCGGCGTTCTCGCGATCGTCGCTGCCGGTACCTGGGCAGCCTCGCCCGAGTGGGGCGACGTCTCGGACGACCGCGTGCTCGACGACGTCGCCCGCAATGGGCTCTTCACCTTCTTCGGCGCACTCCGCGGCAGCTACGCGAGCTTCGACGGCCTCTACGCCACGCTGCCCGAGGCTGAGGTCTTCCGCCGGCTCCACGGCCTGCTTGCCGAGTCGGCCGCCGCACGCACCTCGTTCGCGCCGGACACCACGCTCCGCGAGGTGCGCAACGCCGGACCGCGGCGCCGCCTCAACGTCGTCGTCGTGCTGGAGGAGAGCCTAGGGTCCGAGTTCGTCGGCGCCTTGCGCCGCGGCGCCGAACGCACGCTCACTCCCAACCTCGACGCGCTCGTACCACGAGGGACGCTGCTCACGCACGCCTACTCGACGGGCAACCGCACCATCCGCGCCATCGAGGCGACGACCGCCTCCCTGCCGCCGCTGCCCGGCGTCTCGCTGGTGCGCCGGCCGCAGTCGCGCGGGCTCTTCACGCTGCCGGCGCTGTTGCGCGAGCATGGGTACGAGACGCTCTTCGTCTACGGCGGCCGCGCCCTCTTCGACGGCATGGGC
>DATNCU010000503.1:0-2780 GCA_035607145.1 Thermoanaerobaculia bacterium | reverse complement strand
CGGCGCGCTTCTTCGTAGGCGGCGAGGGCGTTGGGGATGTCGGGTGCGTGATCGCGGAGCGCAGCGACGAGGGCGATGGCGTCTTCCATCGCCAGCTTGGTGCCGGAGCCGATGGAGAAGTGGGCGGTGTGGGCGGCGTCGCCGAGGAGCACCACGGGCGTCGGGCCGCGCGGCGAGTCGACGGTCGCGCTCCAGCGTTCGCAGGCGATGGTGGGGAAGGTGCGCCAGATGGAGCGGTTGGCGATGAGGCGGTGGCCGCGGAGGAAGTCGGCGAAGAGGGATTCGCAGCGGGCGACGGTGGTCGCTTCGTCGGCGTCGGTGAGGCCAGCGGCGCGCCAGGTGGAGTCGGCGCATTCGACGATCCAGGTCGCCATTGCCTCGTCGTAGGGGTAGGCGTGGACCTGAAAGAGACCGGAGTCGGTTTGTTGGAAGAGGAAGGTGAAGGCGTCCAGCGGCCGCGTGGTGCCGAGCCAGCAGAAGCGGGTGCGGCCGTGGTCGATGCGTGGCGCGAGGGCGTCGGCGAGCTCGCGGCGGGCGAGGCTGTTGCCGCCGTCGGCGGCGACGATGAGGTCGTAACCATCCGCGGCGAGGTCGGCGAGCGAGGTCAGGTCGCGCTCGAATTGGAGGGTGACGCCGAGCTCTCGACAGCGCTGTTGGAGAACAGCGAGCAGCGCGCGGCGCGAGAGGGCCGCGAAGCCGTGGCCGCGCGATACCGTACAGGTGCCGCGGTAGAAGGTGTCGATGGCGTCCCAGCGGCGAAAGCGGGCGGCGATCTCGCGGTAGCTCGGCTCGTCGGCGTCGCGGAAGGCGCCGAGGGTCTCGTCGGAGAAGACGACGCCGAAGCCGTAGGTGTCGTCGGCGCGGTTGCGCTCGACCACCGTGATCTTGGCGTCGGGCACGGCCTGGCGTAGCAGCAGCGCGGCGTAGAGGCCGCCCGGGCCACCTCCCAAGACGCCAACGCGGAGGCTCAGCGCTCGCTCCAGAGCTCTAGGAATTGACGCGCGAGTTGAGGCCCGCGGCCCTCATCCTCGTGCTTGAAAAATACGAAAGCGCGCTCCCAGCTCTGGTCGCGCACGCGCGCCACCCAGTCGCGCAGCGCGGCGTCGTCGTAGTCGGTCTTGCGCAGGCGCAGGTAGCCGGCGCGGGCGCCGGGGACGATCGAGGCGGGCGCCTCGTCGGTGTCGCTCGCGCAGATGGTGCATCCGGCGGCGACGATCGCTTCGCCCACCGCCGGGTCGTTCCAGCTCTCATGGCGGAACTCGAAGGCGATCGGCGCCGTCGCGTTCGCGACCAGCGGCAGGAACGCGGCGAGTCGGTCGCCCTCGCCGGGTGGATCGCGCTTGAGGTGCGGCGGCAGCTGGAAGAGGACCGCGCCGAGGCGGTCGGCGAGCGCCTCGAGCTGGGCGAGGAAGAACGCGGTGTCGTCGCCGGCGTCGACCAGCCGCTTCCAGTGGGTGATGCGCTGCGGCGCTTTGACGGCGAAGCGGAAGCCGGCCGGCACCTGCTCGGTCCAGCCGGCGAGCATCTCGCGCTTGGGCATGCGGTAGAAGGTGTTGTTGATCTCCACCGTGCCGAGACGCTCGGCGTAGTAGCGCAGCATCTGCTTGCCGGGGAGGTCTTCGGGGTAGAAGGTGCCCTTCCACTGCGGGAAGCTGAAGCCGCTGGTGCCGACGAAAAGCTCGGTCATCGGTGTGCCAGCTCTCCGCTCGCGGCACCGAGAGAGGCGGGCGCATCGGCGAGAGTGTCGTCGTGCGCCCACGCCGGCGGCAGCAGCCGGCGATTCTCCTCGCGCGCCATCTTCACGCCCGGCTCGTCGAGGGCTTCGCGATCCCAGAGCTTGCAGGTCACCTGCTTGTGCATCTGGTCGAGGCCTTCGCAGTAGTTGGTGTAGGTGCAGCGGCGCACTTGCTCGCCCAGGCCGAGCTGCACCTTGCGATACCAGTCGGGGTCGGCGAGTGACTGCCGCGCGGCAGCGACGACGTCCGCCTCGCCGCTCTGCAGCACCGACTCGGCCTGCTCGAAGGTGCAGATGCCGCCGGCGACGACGACCGGCGTTGCGAGCCCTGCATCGCGCACCGCGGCACGGATCCGCGCTACCGCGGGAACGTTGCGGCCAAACGGCCCGCGCGCGTCCGAGATCGCCGTCGGCATGCACTCGTAGCCCGACGGCCCGGTGTAGGGGTACGCGGAGCGTCCCACCTTCGGCTGCTTGGCGTCCTCGAACTTGCCGCCGCGCGAGAGCGACAAGTAGTCCATGCCGGCGCGTGCCAGCTCGACGCCGAAGTAGACGGCGTCGTCGACGGTGTTGCCGTGCGGGAGACAGTCCTCGGAGAGGTAGCGGCAGCCGACGACGAAGCCGGCTCCGACCCGCTCGCGCACGGCGCGGTAAACCTCCAGCGGCAGGCGGATGCGGTTCTCGCGCGGCCCGCCGTAGCCGTCGTGCCGCTGATTGAGCGCCGAGAGGAACGAGTCCATGGTGTAGGCGTGAGCGTAGTGCAGCTCGACGCCGTCGAACCCCGCCTCCTGCGCGCGCGCCGCGGCGCCGGCGAACAAGCCGGGCAGCGCCTGCGGCAGCGCGGCGATGTGCGGGAGCGACGTATCGGTGACGCGTTCGCGGTAGCCGTAGAGGAGCGCCTCCATCTCCCTGTCGGTGAGGAGATCCGCCAGCGCCTCCTCGGGCAGAGCGAGAAGGCGCTCGCGGACTTCCTCGTCGGCGAGGCCGGGGAAGGCGGCACGGTGGCGATCGTCGAGCCGGAGGTAGCGGCGGAAGAAGGTCTCCG
>DATNCU010000487.1:0-14971 GCA_035607145.1 Thermoanaerobaculia bacterium | reverse complement strand
CAGGCCGAACGCGGGCAAGTCGACGCTGCTCAATCGCCTGCTCGCCGAGAAGCTCGCCATCGTCTCCGAGAAACCGCAGACGACGCGGAACCGCATCGTCGGCATCCTCACCGAGCCGCGCGGCCAGGTGGTGTTCTTCGACACTCCCGGCATCCACCGCCCGCTGCACCGCATGAACCGCCTCATGCTGCAGGAGGCGGAGGCGGCGCTGCAGGCGGCCGACGTCGTCTGCCTGCTGGTCGACGCCGCCGAGCCGTTCGGCAAGGGCGACGCGTACATGCTGGAGCTCATGGACCGCGTCAAGACGCCGCGGGTGCTGCTGCTCAACAAGATCGACCTGGTGAAGAAGTCGAAGCTGCTGCCGGCGATCGCGCAGTACGCCGAAGGCGGCCGCTTCGAGGAGATCATCCCCATCTCCGCGCTGAGCGGCGACGGCGCCGAACGCGTGCTCGACGCCATCTTCGCGCGCCTTCCCGAGGGGACGCCGCTCTACGACCCCGAGCTGCTCACCATCCACCCCGAGCGCTTCCTCGTCGCCGAGCGGATCCGCGAGAAGGTGCTCGAGCAGACGGAGCAGGAGGTCCCCTTCGCCACCGCCGTGCTGGTCGAGCGTTGGGAAGAGGACGCCGCCAAGGACCTGGTGCGTATCTACGCCTCGATCCTCGTCGAGCGCGAGGGGCAGAAGAAGATCCTCGTCGGCGCCGGCGGCTCGCGCGTCAAGGCGATCGGCGTCGCCGCGCGCGCCGACCTCGAGGAGTTCCTGGAGAAGCAGGTCTTCCTCCAGCTCCACGTGCGCGTCGAGGAGCGCTGGCGCGAGAACGCCCGCATCCTCGCCGAGCTCGAGCGCGAGGCGATGCTGGGCGGCAGCGGCGCCGAATAGCCTTACAATCCTCGCAGCGCCAGCAGTCGCACCGTTGGGTGCTGAGCGTTGGAGGGTTTCTTGAGCGAGGACGGCCGCGGTCACCGGCTGCGGTGGCTCCCGCTGGTGGGCGGGGCGGCCCTCTGCTTCGCGTCGGCGCTCTCCGCCATGGCTCCGGCGGAGCCCGCACGGACGGCGCCGCGGCCGCGAGTCGACGGCCGCCTCTGGGTACAGCCCTCGCCGATTGCGCTCGCCGCGCGCCCCGAGGCGATGGAGAGGAACGCGGCCGCCGCCTGGAGCGAGTTCACACAGGAGGCGGGCGGCACCTGGGCCGCTTTCGTCGACGGCACCTCGGGGCTGCTCGAGTACGCCGAGGGCAGCGGCCTGCCCTGGCTGCCGGGCCGTGGCAACTCGCTCACCGCGGCCGACCTCCCGTGGGTGCCCGCGAACGACAGCGAGACGCTGGCGCTGCTCGAACAACGCGCGCGGGCGCTGCTCGACCAGCTGGGGCCGGCGATGGGCGTCGACGCCGATCGGCTGCTGCTGGCGCGGGAGCGTTCCGGCCGCACCGGCGACAGCTTGTGGATCGTTGACCTCGACGTCGTGCTCGACGGCCTCGCGGTCGAAGGCGCGCACGTCGTCTTCCGCGTCAGCCACGGCAACCTCGTGCAGCTCGGCACCAGCGACCTGCCGAGCCCGCATGCGCCGCCGCCGCGGTTCGCCATCTCACGCGAGCAAGCGTTCGCGACAGTGACGACCGCGGAGGGTGGCTTCGCCGACGGCGCCGTGTTCCTCGACGCGGGATCGCGCCGTCTGCTGCCCTCGAACCCGCTGCCCGGGCTCGCGGGCTTCGTGCTCGGACGCGGAATCGCGGCGGTGTGGGAGCTGCTCTTCGTGCATCCGGGCCGCCCGGAGACCTGGCGCGCGCGCGTCGACGCCGAGACCGGCGAGCTGCTCGAGCTCTACGACGTCAACGAGTACGGCCAGGCGACCGGCGGCGCCTACCCGGACACTTTCGCCGCCGCCAACGAGACGCCGGTGCCGCTGCCGTTCGTCGACCTCTCGACGGGCGGCTTCGCCGACGCCGCCGGCACCTACGCCTACTCCGGCGGGCCGCTGACTTCGAAGCTTGCCGGCCGCTACGCGAAGATCGACGACAGCTGCGGCCCCATCTCGCTAGCCGCCGACGCGCGCGGCAACCTCTCCTTCGGCACCTCGGCCGGCACCGACTGCGCGACCCCTGGCTTCGGCGGCCCCGGCAACGCGCACTCGAGCCGCTCGCTCTACGCCTGGGTCGCCGACATCCAGCGAGTGGCGCGGGGCTGGATGCCCGACAACGCGTGGCTCGACACGCGCCTGCCGGTGTACCCCAACATCGACCTCACCTGCAACGCCTTCTGGAACGGCAGCTCGATCAACTTCTTCCGCTCCGGCGGCGGCTGCGGCAACACCGGCGAGATCGCCGACGTCGCCTGGCACGAGTTCGGGCACGGGCTCGACGGCAGCGACGGCAGCGGCTACCCCGGCGAGCTCGGCAGCGGCGAGACCTACGGCGACCTCACGGCCGCGCTCTTCTCTCGCGACTCCTGCATCGGCGACGGCTTCTACTTCGACGTCCCCTGCGAGGGCAGCGGCGACGCCTGCCTCACCTGCACGGGCGTGCGCGACATCGACTGGGGGAAGCACGCGAGCGGCGTGCCGCACACGGTGGCCAACTTCGTCCAGTCGCGCTGCCAGCGCACCGACTACTACGTCGGCCCCTGCGGGGCGCACGCCCTCGCCCTCCATCAGCCCGGCAAGCAGACCGAAGGGCACTGCGAGTCCGAGGTGGCCTCGGAGGCGCTGTGGGACCTCGCGACCCGCGACCTGCCGCAACCGGGCTCGGCGGCGGCGTGGGCGGTGCTCGAGCGGCTGTGGTACCGCTCGCGCGCGGGCGGCAAGCAATCCTTCCTCTGCGACGTCTCGACCCCGACCTGGACCTCGCACGGCTGCGGCACCGACACGTACTGGCGGGCGATGCGGATCGCCGACGACGACGACGGCAACCTCGCCAACGGCACGCCGCACTCGTGCCAGCTCTTCGCCGCCCTCGCGCGCCACGGCATCGCCTGCGCCGCCGATCCCGGCGCCAACGTCTGCTTCGCGGCCTGCACGCCGCCGCCGGCGGTGCCGGCCCCGGTTGTGGCTGCGGACGACAACCGGCTCGACGTCAGCTGGCCGGCCGGCGCGCTGGGGACCGTCTACGACCTCTACCGCAGCGCCGCCGGCTGCGGGGCCGGCTTCGCCAAGGTCGCCGAGGACCTCACCGCGACGAGCTTCGCCGACCTCGACGTAGCCAACTACTTCACGTACTCGTACCGAGTGATTGCGCACCCGCCGGGCAACGAGGCCTGCTCGGCGCCGCCGTCGAGCTGCGTCTCGGCGCAGCCCATTCCCTGCATCACGCCCGGGGCGCCGGCGCAGGTCCAGGCCGCCACCGCCGGCGACAACGCGGTGACGGTGAGCTTCGCCGGCGGCACGCCGGCGGCCGCCAAGTTCAACCTCTACCGCGCGCTCGGCACCTGCGCGGCAACCGGCGCGGGCGTCGCCGTGGCGACCGGCATCGCCGGCCCCTCGCACTTCGACGCCGGCGTCTCCGGCACGCTGACCTATGCCTATCGCGTCACCGCCACCGACGAGACCGGCGTCTGCGAGTCGCCGCCTTCAGCCTGCGTGCAAGTGACCGCCACCGGTCCGTGCACGGCGGCGCCGCTGTTCGGCGGCCTCGCCACTGCCAAGAACGCCGAGCAGAGCGATTGCGGCGTCGAGCTCGCGTGGCCGCAGGCGACGGCGCTCTGCGGCGGGCCGGTCAGCTACGACGTCTACCGCTCGTCGACGCCCGGCTTCACTCCCTCGCCGGCGACGCTGCTGATCGCCGGCTCGAGCGACACGCATCATGCCGACAGCGACGGGCTCGGCAACCGGCAGACCTACGAGTACGTCGTGCGCGCCCGCGACGGCGCCAACGGCGCGCAGGAGGACAACCGCGTCGCGCGCAGCGCCGCGCCCACCGGCCCCACCAGCATCGTCACGATGGTGGAGACCTTCGAGGCGCCCGGCGGCTTCGATCTTCCCGGGTGGCAGCACGGCAACACCGTCGCCAACCCGATGCGCGCGCTCGACTGGACGTGGTCGCCGAGCCCGGACGGCGGCCACGGCTGGCTGGCCGACGAGGACGATGCGCCCAGCGGCAAGGTGCTGGTGAGCCCGCGCTTCGGCATCGGCGGCGACACCAGCGTCACCTTCCGCCATCGCTTCGCCCTGCAGGACTCGCTGCCCGGCGGCTACTGCGAGGACGGCGCCGCGCTCGAGATCTCCACCGACGGCGGCGGCAGCTGGTCGGCGATCCCGCAGTCGGCGCTCCCCGGCGGCGCCTTCATCGCCGACGTCGACCCCACCGACGGCAACCCGCTCGGCGACAAGCGCGCGTGGTGCGGCGTGCTGAGCGGCTCGCTCGCGGAGGCGCGGGTCGAGCTCGGCGCCTTCGCCGGCGTCGAGGACGCGCGCCTGCGCTGGTACGAAGGCGACGACCGCATGGACGCGGCGCCCGAGCCCAACGGCTGGTTCGTCGACAGCGTCACCATCCGCAACACGCGCAGCACCGCAGTCTGCACGACGATCGCCGGCCGCGCCGTCTTCAGCGACGGCTTCGAGTCGGGCGACCTCTCGCGCTGGCGCCAATAGCGCGCGCGAGGCCGGCGGCTACTCGGCGATCTGCCAGCCCACCGTCCACGCGTCGCAGCCGGTGACGGCGGAAGCGGGGACCACCTCGACCTCGAGAGTGCCCTCGTCGTCCTGGCCGCAGACCATGCGCATCGGCAGGTCGAGAGTGCCGCTGCCGCCGGCGGCCGCGTTGACGCACTGGTTGCGCGAGCGGCCGCAGGGCGCGCCGGGGCCGGACCAGCAGGCGCAGAGCGAGGCCGCGGCGTCGGCGGGAGCGGTCAAGGTGAGGCGGGCGCGTAGCGGACGGTCGCGGCGGTCGTCGAGGCAGAAGCGGCCGTCGGCCTCGCGCGCGGCGAGGGCGAAGTGATCGCGGTCGCCGCTGCCGGCGAAGGCGCCGCGAGCGGTGCCTTCGCGCACTTCCGGGTAGCCGGCGAGCACCGGCACGCGAGCGTCCCAGGCGTCGGGGAGGTCGCCGCCGAGGTCGGTCGCACAGGCAGCGGTGGCGCCGCGTAAGCCCTGCGGCTCGACCTGGGCACCTGCGGCGTCGTTCGATGCCGCACCGGCTTCACCGCCGCTCGCAGCGGGCAGCGGCTCGCAAGCGAGCCCGCCTCCGCCGTCGAAGCCGGCGAGATAGGTGCCGGCGGGACAGCGCTCGCCGGCCAGCTCGAGCCGCCCGGCAATTCCCGGCGGTCCCTGCGGCCCCGCCGGACCCTGCGGTCCCATCGGACCGCTCGGCCCCGCGGCGCCGGCCGGTCCGGCAGGGCCCTGAGCGCCCGCGGCTCCCGCCGGACCCGCGGGCCCGGCGACCGCTGTGCGGTCCTCTCGTGGCGCCGGCATGTCCGTCTGCTGCGCGACCGACTCGTCAGGGACCTCCGGCAAGTTGACGTGGAAGACGTCGTAGTCGGAGACCTTGGCCCCACGGGCGACGATGAGGAGATAGGTCCCGGCGGGGAACTTGTCGGGGAGCGAGGCCACCACCTGGCCGAGGCGGTGGCTCACCACCTCGAGATCGTCGACGCCGAGCGTGACGCGTGGCGCCTCTTCGCCGAAGTCGAGGCCGGTGACGATGAGCGTGTGGGCGGCACGGTCGGCGTGCGCGCTGAGGAGGACCACCTGCGAGGCGCGGGCGGCCGGCGCGGCTGTCTCTTCGGCGTCTTGGGCGCGGAGCGAGCCAGCCAGCGCGAAAGCGGCACACGCGGCGGCAGTGGTGAAGTGGAGCAGGCGAGTGGGGAGCATCGAGCCTCCGGTGCAGTGGATGGGATCGCGTAGGTGATACGGCCGCCGCGTCCCTCTCGTCACGGGCCGCGGGTCGCAGGCCGAATCTACCATCGCCGGCCGGAGCTTCGCGGCGTCGAAGACACCTCGACCGTCTACATACCTTGACGGTCTACATCACGCCCGCTAATGTAGATGATCTACATATGGGCAAACCCAGCGACCTGGTCCAAGGCACCCTCGACCTCCTCATCCTGAAGACGCTTTCGCTGGAGCCCAAGCACGGCTGGGCGATTGCCAAGCGCATCCAGCAGGTGTCGCAGGAGGTGCTGCAGGTGCAGCAGGGGTCGCTCTACCCGGCGCTGCACCGCCTCGAGCAGCAGGGCTGGATCCGCGCCGCCTGGCGTTCCACCGAGACCGGCCGCCTGGCGAAGTTCTACTCGCTCACCCGTTCCGGCCGCCGCCAGCTCGAGAAGGAGCTGGCGCAGTGGGAGCGGCTGTCCAACGCCGTCGACCTCGTGGCGAGCATGGCGTGAGCGAGTCGCGCACACTCGACCGTCTGCGCCTGGGACTGCGCTCGCTTTTCGCGCGCCGGCGCGTCGAAGCGGAGCTGCAAGCCGAGCTCGACCTCCACGTCGAGATGCAGACCGCCGAGTACGTCGCCGCCGGTGTGCCGCCGCGCGAGGCCCGCGAGCGGGCGTTGCGGCTGCTGGGGGCGCGCGGGGCCGTCGAGGAGGAGTGCCGCGACACGCGCCGCACGCGTCCGCTCGAGACCTTCCTCCAGGACCTGCGCTACGGCGTCCGCGCGCTGCGTTGGAACCCACTCTTTGCCGCGATGGCGGCGCTGTCGCTGGCGCTCGGCATCGGCGCCAACACGGCGATCTTCAGCCTCGCGCACGCGCTGCTGCTGCGCCCGCTGCCGGTCGAACGCCCCGCCGAGCTGGTGGCCGTCGGCGACCCGCGCCGCGCCAACTCCTACTCAGAGGGAGGCATGCAGGACTACCTCATCTCGACGCCCATGTACCGGCTGCTGCGCGACGAGGTGAGCGCCTTCAACGGTCTCTACGCCTCCGGCCGCGCCGGCCGCGTCCTCGTCGGCGCCGACGGACCAGACGCAGCCGGCGGCGAGCCGGAGGCGGTGCGCGCCCGCATCGTCAGCGGCAACTTCTTCTCGCTGCTCGGCGTGGGGGCCTGGCGCGGCCGCACCTTCACCGCCGGCGAGGATCGCGCGCCCGGCGAGGCGCCGGTGGCGGTGATCTCCTACGACTACTGGCAGCGGCGGTTCGGCGGCGAGAGCACAGCGGTGGGCCGCACGCTGCTCCTCAACGACCAACCCTTCACCGTCGTGGGCGTCGCGCAGCGGGGTTTCTTTGGCGACGTCGTCGGTGGCGCCACCGACATCTGGCTGCCGCTGGCCGAGCAGCCGCAGCTCAACCGCGGCCACGACTGGCGCCAGCGCTGGGACGTCCAGTGGCTCCTACTCATGGGGCGGCTGCGCCCGGGCGCCACGGTCGAGCAGGCGCGCGGCGAGGTGCAGGCGACCTTCGATCGCGTCATGAAGAGCCGCGCGGGCGGCCTCATCGATCCTGCCTGGCTGCCGGAGGACCTTTCGCAGCTGCGCGTACCGGTAGGGCCTGGGGGTCATGGCTTCTCGGCGCTGCGCGAGTACCTGCGGCAGCCGCTGCCGACGCTGGTGGCGCTGGTGGCTCTCGTGCTGCTCGTCGCCTGCGTCAACATCGCCACCCTGCTGCTCGAGCGCGCCACCTCGCGGCAGAAGGAGATCACCGTGCGGCTGGCGCTCGGCGCCGGCCGCGGCCGGCTCGTGCGCCAGCTGCTCACCGAGAGCCTGGTGCTGGCGCTTCTCGGCGGCGGGCTCGGCGTGGTGGTCGCCTGGGGCGCCGACGTCGGGCTGCTCGCCCTCCTCGATCTCCCGCGCTCGGCGCTCGACCTGCGGCCCGATGTCACCGTGCTCGGCTTCACCGCGCTCGTCGCGGTGGCGACCGGCGTGGCCTTCGGGTTGGTGCCGGCGCTCGCCGCGACGCGGTCGGCGCTGGCGCCGGCATTGCGCGAGCGCTCGCGCAGCACGGCCGGTGGTGGCAGCGGCCGCGGCTCGTTGGCGCGCCTGCTGGTGGTGGGGCAGGTCGCGGCGTCGCTGCTCCTGCTCGCCGGCGCCGGGCTCTTCGTGCGCTCGCTACGCAACCTGCAGACGGCCGATCTCGGCTACGAGAGCCACGGTCTGCTCATGCTCGGCGTGGATCCGGAAAGCGCTGGTTATGCCGGCGATCGGGTCGGACCGATGCTGGGCGACCTGCTCGCCCGCCTCGCCGCGGTCCCCGGCGTCGCCGCGGTGAGCGTGTCGGAGAACGGCATCTTCAGCGGCACCGAGTCGAGCACCGCGATCGTCATCGCCGGACGGCCGCCGCGGGATGACGACGAGGGAGTGGCCTACGACCGCGTCGGGCCGCGCTACTTCGAGACGGTCGGCATCCCGATCCTTCGCGGCCGCGGTATCGGGCCGCGCGGCGTCGCGGGCGCGCCGCCGGTGGCGGTCGTCAACGAGGCGATGGCGCGGGAGTACTTCCCGGGCGAGGACCCGCTCGGCCATCGCTTCGCCGAGAAATCGAAGCCGGACGTCGTCTACGAGATCGTCGGTATCTCCACCGACGCCCGCGACCACGACCTCCGCGGCGAGGTCGGGCCGCGCTATTACGCGCCGCTGCTGCAGGCGGTCGGCGACGTGTCGGCGTTCAACGTCGAGCTGCGCACGGGGTTTGCCAAGGCGGCCGGCGACTCGCCGCGGCTCGAGGCTGCCATCCGCGACGCCGCGCGTGCCGTCGATCCGCGGCTGCGCGTCATCGGTCCGCTCGCGGTGGAGCGCAGCATCGAGGCGTGGCTGCGCGGCGATCGCCTGGTGGCGACGCTGGCGACGGTGCTCGGGCTGCTGGCCCTGGTGCTCGCTTCCATCGGGCTCTACGGCGTCGTCGCCCACGCCACGGCGCGGCGCACCAACGAGATCGGCATTCGCATGGTGATGGGGGCGCGCCGGCGGGCGGTGGTCTGGATGGTGCTGCGCGAGACGCTCCTGCTGGCGGGCGCCGGCATCGCCGTCGGTCTCGTGGCGGTGCTCGGCAGCGCCAGGCTGGTGGCGAGCCGGCTCCACGGGCTCTCGCCGCACGACGCGCCGACGCTCGCCGCGGCGGCCCTCGTTCTGCTGGTGGTGGGCCTCGTCGCCGGCTCCATTCCCGGCGCGCGCGCGGCGAGGATCGACCCGATGCGCTCGCTGCGCCAGGAGTAGCGCGGCGCGCGACGCCGGTGCAACGAAGTCGCTGACCCGTCGAGAGTTGCGCCATCGGCATGCTACGATCGCGGCAACGCCATGGCGATGCGGCTGCTCGACGACGAGGCCCTGCTGCTGGAGGTCTCGGACCTGCAGGAAGGCGACCGCATCGTCTCCTTCCTCACCCGCCACCACGGACGGAAACGCGGCGCCGCCCGCGGTGCGCGACGTCGCTACAGCCGCTTCGCCGGCCAGCTGCAGCCGCTCGCCAAGGTGCACGTTTCCTGGCTCGAGAAGGAGGAGCGCGACCTCGTCCGCGTGCGCGCCGTCGAGATGCTGCGCCCGCCGCACCGCCTCGCCGGTGACCTCGAGGGGATCCTCCTCGGCTGCTACCTCGCCGAGCACGCCCTCGTCTTCGCCCCCGAGAACGAGGGCAACGAGCTGCTCTTCCGCCTGCTCGACAGCACCGTCGAGGCGCTGATCGAGGGCGTCGACCGTGGCCTTGCGGCGCGCTACTTCGAGCAGTGGGTGCTGCGGCTCGCCGGCGTCTTCCCGCCGCCGCGCGAGTGCCCGCTCTGCGGCGGCGGCCTCGCCGACGGCGCCTTGCTGCCGCGCGGCGGCGACGCGCTGCTCTGCCGCCGCTGCGCCGGATCTTCGGCCGGTGTCGTGCTCGACGCCGAGGCCGTCGCGTTCCTGCTGCGCGTGCATCGCGAGGCCCTCGTCGCGGTGGCCCTCGATTCGCCGCCGATCGCGGTGCTCGACCGCGTCGAGCAGGTCTGCGGCGAGATGCGGCGCGGCTTCCTGCAGCACGAGCTCAAGAGCTACGACGTCATGCAGCGGACCTTGGCAGCGCAATAGCTGCCACGAGCCAAAAGTTGCGTACTTCCGTGGCATTAGGTGCCATGGGTATAGCTCCTTGTGAGCTAATATCCCGCGCCCCATGAAGTCCTTCCAGGAGTTGATCCTCTCCCTTTCGCAATTCTGGGCCGGGCAGGGTTGCGTCCTGCAGCAGCCCTACGACCTCGAGGTGGGGGCGGGCACCATGCACCCCGACACCTTCCTGCGCGTGCTCGGGCCCGAGCCCTGGCGCGTCGCCTACGTGCAGCCGTCGCGGCGGCCGGCGGACGGGCGCTACGGCGACAACCCGTTCCGGCTCGGCAAGCACTACCAGTTCCAGGTCATCCTCAAGCCGTCGCCCGCCGACGTGCAGGCGCTCTACGTCAAGAGCCTCGAGGCGATGGGGCTCGACCTGCGCGTCCACGACCTGCGCTTCGAGGAGGACAACTGGGAGGCGCCGACGCTCGGTGCCTGGGGAGTCGGCTGGCAGGTGATGCTCGACGGCATGGAGATCACCCAGTTCACCTACTTCCAGCAGGCGGGCGGGCTCGACCTGCAGCCGATCTCGGCGGAGATCACCTACGGCCTCGAGCGCATCACCATGTTCCTCGGCCTCTCGCGCAGCATCTACGACATCGAGTGGGTGCCCGGCGGCCCCACCTACGGCCAGGTGCGCCACCAGGAGGAGTACGAGCAGTCGAAGTACTACTTCGAGCTCGCCGACGTCTCGTTCCTGCAGGCGCAGCTCGACGGCTGGGAGCGCGAGGCGAAGAAGTGCCTCGAGCAGAAGCTGGTGCTGCCCGCCTACGAGGGCGCGCTCAAGTGCTCGCACCTGTTCAACGTGCTCGACGCGCGCGGCGCGGTGTCGGTGACCGAGCGCGTGGCGCTGATGAAGCGGGTGCGCGACCTCGCCGTCGGCTGCGCGCAGGAGTACGTGGCGAGCCGCGAGCGGCTGGGCTTCCCGCTGCTGCCGGCGAGCGAGCGGCGCGAGCCGGATCGAGCAGAAGGCCACGGAGGGGCCGCGGCGTGACGGGCGAGCTGCTGCTGGAGGTGCGCTGCGAGGAGATCCCGGCGCGCATGCTGGAGGCCGCCATCAAGGAGCTGACCCAGCGCACCTTCGAGGACCTGATGGGCCGTGGCGTGGGCCCGCGCGAGGTGGAGACCGGCTTCACGCCACGCCGCCTGGTGCTGGTGCTCAAGGGGCTGCCGGCACGGCAGGACGACCAGGTGGTCACCGAGATCGGTCCGCCGAAATCGGCCGCGTACGGCCCCGACGGCCAGCCGACGCCGGCCGCGGTCGGCTTCGCGCGCAAGTGCGGCGTCGAGGTGAGCGAGCTGCGGGTCAAGGACTTCAGCCTCGCCGAGACGCCGCTCGGCAGCGCGGCTACGGGACAGGGCAAGCAGGCGAAGGCGAAGATGACTGGCGAGCGCGTCTACGCCGAGCGTCACGTCCCCGGCAAGCCGACGGCGGAGATCCTTGCCGAGGTGCTGCCGCCGATCCTGCTCGCCATCGGCTGGGCGAAGACGATGAAGTGGGGGAGCGGCGTCGGCCCCTGGGTGCGGCCGGTGCACGGGATCGTCGCGCTGTTCGACGGCGAGGTGGTGCCGATCGAGCTCTTCGGCGTGACCGCGAGACGGACGACGGTGGGACACCCGACGCTCTCGCCGCAGCCGTTCGACGTCGCGGACAGCGCCGATTACCGACAGAAGCTCGCCGCACGCGGCATCGAGGTGCGCTTCGACGCCCGCTGCCGGACGCTGGCGGATGAGATGGCCGCCCGCGCGGCGGCGCACGACGGCACGCTCGTCGACGACCCGGGCCTGCTCGCCAAGCTCGGCGCCATCTGCGAGATCCCCGGCGTCATGGAGGGTGCCTTCGACGGCCGCCTCCTCGAGCTGCCGCGCGAGGTGCTGGGCACCAGTCTGCGCGATCACCAGAGCGCGTTCACGGTGGAGAAGGATGGCGCGATGCTGCCGCTCTTCCTCACCGTCATGGATCGCCCGGACGACCCCATCGGCCGCGTGCGCGCCGGCAACGAGTGGGTGGTGGCAGCGCGCCTCGCCGACGCGCGCTTCTTCTGGGACGAGGACCGCAAAGTGGCGCTGGCGGCGCGCTTCGAGGATCTCACGCACCTCACCTTCCAGGAGAAGCTGGGCAGCTATCAGGACAAGGCGATCCGGTTGGCAACGCTGGCGCCGGCGATCTGCGCCGCGCTGGGTTGGCATCAGGAGGAGAGCGCGGCGGCGGAGGCGGCGCGCCTGCTCAAGGCCGACCTGACCACCAACATGGTCAAGGAGTTCACTTCGCTCCAGGGCGTCATGGGCGGCATCTACGCCCGCGAGCAGGGGCACGCCGAGCCGGTCTGGCAGGCGATCTACGACCAGTACCTGCCCGCCTCGGTCGACGACCGCCTGCCGCGCGGCCACGTCGGCATCGCCTGCGGCCTCGCCGATCGCCTCGACACGCTGGTGGGCATGTTCGGCCTCGGGCTCGTGCCCACCGGCACCAAGGACCCCTTCGGTCTGCGTCGCGCCGCGCAGGGCGTGCTGCGCATCCTGCTCGAGGCGCAGCTGCCGCTTCCGCTCGAGCCACTGGTTCGCCAGGCAGCGTCGTTGTACGGCGAACGCCTGAAGCGCAACGCGGACCAAGTCCTCGCCGACCTGCGGCCGTTCCTTGCCGACCGCCTGCGCTATCTGCTGGGCCGGCAGGAGCTCACCTACGACGAGATCGATGCGGCAGTCGGCAACACCGGTGACGAGGCCGAACGCACGGTGTCCGACGTCGCCGCCCGCGCCCGCGCGCTCCACGAGGTGCGCGACGAGCAGGCCTTCCTCGCCGTCGTGCTCGCCGCCAAGCGCATCGCCAACATCACCAAGGGGCAGCCCGATCACGCCCTCGCAGCCGCGGCGCTCGCCGAGCCGGCAGAGCGCGCGCTCCACGAAGCCCACGCGCGCCTCGCCGCCGAGATCGACGCCGCTGTCGCCCGCCGCGACTACGCCGCTGCGCTGCGCTCGATCGCCTCGCTCGCCGATCCGCTCGAGCGCTTCTTCACCGACGTCATGGTGATGGTCGACGACCCAGCCGTGCGCAGCAACCGGCTCGCCCTGCTGCAGTCGATCGGCCGCACGCTGTCGCGCGTGGCCCGCCTCACCGAGATGGTGGTGGAGAAGGCCGACTACCGCTGATCGCTCGCGCCCGTACGAGACCACCGAGTTTCGGCGCCTTTGGCGCCGGGGCGTTCAGCGCCGGAAGCGCGAGACGAACTTCCAGATCTCCTCGTTGGCGTCAATGACGGTCGTGGGCGTACCGAGCAGGCGCAGCCCGCGGCTCAGTTGCTGGCCAGGCCAGACGTGGCCGGCACCGGTGAGCTGCCAAAGCCGCACCGCGCTGCCGCCGGCGCAGCCGCTCCACGACAAAAGCCGAGCGGTGTGACCTCGCGCGTCGCGCCGTTCGGTCGCCACGTCGGGGCCGCCGGTGCAGCCGTCGGCGGCCGCCCACCGCGCCATCATCCTGTCGATGTTCGGGTTCATCCTTTCGACGCCTGCCAGCCGGCCGCGGAGACCGCCACGGTAGAGGGCGATGGGATCGTCGAGGCTGTGGATGTGCAGGACGGGCACGGGACGGCCCGGAGCAAGGCGCGGGTAGACGAGCCCACCCGCGACCGGCGCGATGGCGGCGACGCGGGTCGAGGCTTCCGCCGCCAGGCGGTGCGCCATCATGCCGCCGTTGGAGATGCCGGTGGCGTAGAGGCGATGCGGATCCACGGTAACTCGCCGCGCGAGGTCGTCCACCACCGCCAACGCAAAACCCACGTCGTCGACCTGCCCCGCGACGCGGGGACCGCAGCAGGTGCCGGCGTTCCAGACGAGCAGGCCGCCGCTGTCGGTGCCCTCGGGGTAGACGACGAGGAAGCCCTTGCGGTCGGCCAGGGAGTCGGTTTGCGTGAACCGCTGGTGGCCGGCCGGGCTGCCGCCGGCGCCGTGGAAGCTGAGCAGGACCGGCAGCGCGCGGCCGCTCGCCGCCGCCGGCGGCACGTGCACGAGGTAGCGGCGCGCCCGGCCGTCGTGGTGCAGCGTCACCCGGTGATTGCCCGGTGCGAGCCGCGCCTGAGGAGCCGCGGCCGCGAGCGCGGCAAGGAGCCAGACGAGAGAGCGCAGGGCCGGCACGGCGGTGGTGGAGAAGGATGGACTACCGGTAGGCTGAGCGCAACCAGCGGAGCGTCGGCGCGTACACAACGCTGGGCGCGCTCGCGGCGCGGCCGAGCATCCATCGAGGGCCCTGATGGCGAAACGGCGGAAGCGTTGGATCATCGCGGCAATCGCCGTCGCCGTGATCGGCGGCGGCGCGGCGCTGTTCTTCGCCAAGCGCGGCCCCAAGCCGACGGCCGTGCAGCTCGCCACCGTCGGCCGCGAGGACCTGCAGGCCAAGGTCACCGCCAACGGCAAGGTGCAGGCGCAGCGCAAAGTCGAGATCTCGGCCACGATCCCCGGCCAGATCACCCACCTCGCCGTCGACGAAGGCGACGTCGTCAAGAAAGGGCAGTTGCTGCTCCAGATCGACGCCACCAACCCGCGCGCCGTCGCCATGAGCTCGCAGTTCTCGATGCAGGCGCTGCGCAGGGACATCGACTCGGCGCGCGCCACCCGCGACCAGGCGAGGATCGACGCCGACCGCGCCGAGGTGAACGTCAAGGCCGGCATCGCGCCGCTCGCCGAGGTGCAGCGGGCGCGCACCGCGCTCGCCACCGCCGAGGCGTCGCTGCTCGCCGTCCAGCAGCGCGCGGAGCAGGCGCGGGCGACGCTCGAAGGCGCGCGCGACACGCTGGCGAAGACGACGGTGCGCTCGCCCATCGACGGCGTGGTGACCGCACGCCGCGTCGAGGAGGGCGAGGTGGCGGTCATTGGCGTGCAGAACAGCCCCGGCACCGTGCTGCTCACGATCTCGGACATGTCGGTGGTGGAGCCGGAGATGGAGGTCGACGAGACCTCGATCCCCAGCGTGCAGCTCGGCCAGGAGGCGCGCGTGCGCATCGACGCCTACCCGAACCGTACCTTCGACGGCGTGGTCAGCGAGGTCGGCA
>DATNCU010000456.1:0-3595 GCA_035607145.1 Thermoanaerobaculia bacterium | reverse complement strand
GAGGCCGAGCACGCCGATGGTGCGGCCGCGCACGTCGCCGACGGCGTCGAGCACCTTCTGCGCCGCCCGCTGCTTGATGCGGTCGTTGACGGCGACGACGGTCTCGACGATCTCGAAGCGCATCCCGGCCTGGGCGGCGATGTCGACCAGTGCGCTGGTGTCCTTGGGGAAGCAGGAGCCGCCGTAGCCGGGGCCGGGGTGGAGGAACGCCGGCCCGATGCGCTGATCCAGGCCCATGCCGCGCGAGACCTGCGCCACGTCGGCGCCGAGCCGCTCGCACAGCGCCGCCACCTCGTTGATGAAGGTGATCTTGGTGGCGAGGAAGGCGTTGCTGGCGTACTTGATCAGCTCGGAGGTCTCGACGTTGGTGACGACGAAGGGCACTTCGAGCGTCTCGAGCGGCGAGTAGACCTCGCGCATGATCTCGACCGCGCGCTGCTCGCGGGCGCCGATGACGACGCGGTCGGGGTTCATGAAGTCCTCGATCGCCGAGCCCTCGCGCAGGAACTCGGGGTTGCTCACGACGGAGAAGGGAACGCGTCCGCCGGTCTTCTCGCGCAGGATCTTCTCGATGAGCGCGCCGGTGCCCACCGGGACCGTCGACTTGGTGACCACCACCTTGTAGCCCTGCATGTGCTCGGCGATCGCCTCGGCCACCTGCACGACGTAGGAGAGGTCGGCCGAGCCGTCCTCGCGCGGCGGCGTGCCGACGGCGATGAACACCGCGACGGCGGGCTCGACCGCGCTCGGCAGGTCGGTGGTGAAGTGCAGGCGGCCGGCCTCGACGTTGCGCTGCACCAGCGCCTCGAGCCCGGGCTCGTAGATGGGCATCTCGCCCCGCTGCAGCATCTCGATCTTTTGGGCGACCTTGTCGACGCAGGTCACCTCCATGCCGAAGTCGGCCAGGCAGGCCCCGGTGACGAGCCCGACGTAGCCGGTACCGACGACGCAGATTTGCATTGCGAGGGAGTCTCCTGGTGTGTGGCGCGCGGGCGCGCGCTCGGTGCGGCTTCTACGCGGCGCGGACCCTGACCGTGCGCCCGACGTACTCGAGCATCTGCCGCAGCTGATCGTAATCGGGGTGGCGCATGCGCATCCAGGCGTTGGCCATGTAGCCCGCTTCCACCGGCTGCGTGGGGCTGCCGGGGGGTGGGAAGTGGCCATCGAGGATGTGCTCGCCGAGCTCGCGCTGCACCTTCTCGAGCCCCTCGTAGCCGGTGATGCGGCCGTCGCGGTCGGGGCGCAGGTTGATCATGCCGGCGGCGTAGCGGCGGCTGGGGCGCTGGCTCGGCTGGCCGTTGGCGATCAGCTCGCCCCACTCGCGGTAGATGTCGAAGTCGTTGGCGGCGGCGTAGAGGTCCCACACGCCGACGCCCGGCGGGCGGCAGCCGATCTCGCTGAACTTGAGCCCCTTGGGGCCGTAGAACCACTCCATGTGCGTCGCCGAGGTGCCGATGCCGAGCGCCTGCAGCACCTTCTCGCCCATCTCGCCGAGCGCGGCGTAGCCCTCGGCGTCGACGCGGTTGGTGGTGAGCAGGAAGGGCGAGATCCAGCGCGTGCGCATCGCCTCGAGCACGTTGGGGTAGTAGTGCGAGATGAAGTGGTGGACGACGTGGCCGCCCACCGCCAGGGTGTCGAAGAACCCCTCGTGCCCCTCGATGAACTCCTCGATCGCCACCGCGTGGCCCTGCTCGAGGCCGCTCTCGCGGATCACCGACTGCAGCTGCCCCTCGTCGGCCACGCGCCAGGTGCCGGCGGCGCCGGCGGCGGAGCGCGGCTTGACGATGAGCGGGAAGCCGACGCGGCGGGCGAAGGCCCACGCCTCGTCGGGCGTTTCGGCGCCGGTCGATTGCGCGGTGGGGATGCCGGCTTCGCGCAGCGCTTCCTTCATCGCCGGCTTGTCGCGGCAGAGCCACGCCGTCTTGACCGAGGTGCCGGGGATGCCGCAGGCCTCGCGCACCTTCGCCGCGGTCATGATGTGCGCCTCGACGGTGGCCTCGAGGCGGTCGACCCAGCCACGTTGCTGCACGCGGCGGACGGCGTCGTAGAGGCGCCCCTCGTCGCAGACGTTGGGGATCTGCTCGTAGCCGGAGAGCCAGCGGTTGAGGTCCTGGCCGAGCGCTTCGACGGGCACCTCGCCGATGCCGGTGACACGGGCGCCGGCCTCCACCAGACCGCGCACGAACTGGCGCTGGTTGTTGGGGAACCGCGGCTCTACGAAGATGACGTGCATGCTTTAGGATTGCGCGCCCGGAACGGCGCGGGGCACCTGCACCCGCCTCCGTCTCCGGCCGCCGCGAATGGAGGCCCATCCTAACAGAACGGTCACGCTGCTCGGCCCGCAGCGCGCGCGGCAGACCGTGGCCCACGCGGTGCGCGGCGGCGGCGTCGAGGGCGACGTGGCGGTGGTCACCGCCGGTTGGCAGGAGCGCGAGGAAGAGGTCGACGAGCTCAGCGAGCATCTCGGCGGCGGAGTGGTGAACCTGCGCCTCTACGCCCGCGCCGAGGAAGTCTTCCGCAAGGACCGCGCGCTCGCTCGTGCCCACCGTCAGCGCCAGGACCGGCTGCAGCGGATGCAGGAGCTCTACCGGCTGCGCCTCGACCACGCCATGGAGGCGGCGCGCCTGATGCTCACGCGGCGCGGCGACCCCGAGGTGCTCGACCCCGAGCGCGAGGCGTCGGTGGCGGCCATCCGCGAGCTCGACCGCGTGCACCTCGAGCGCGTGCGCGCCGTCAACGCCGAGCTCGACGCCGCGCTCAAGCCGCAGCAGCGGCCGGCGGTGGCGCGTCATCGCGAGGAGCTGGCGAAGCTGTTGGCGGGCTGCTCGGCGTTCGCGGTGGCGGGCGGTCACGTGGCGCTGCTGCTCAACCGCCTGCGCCTCTTCGGCATCGCCGAGATGATCGCCGGCAAGCCGGTGTTCGCCTGGTCGGGCGGCGCCATGGTGCTGGGCGAGCGGCTGGTCCTCTTCCACGACCATCCGCCGCAGGGCGCGGGCAACGCGGAGGTGCTGGAGGCGGGGCTCGGCCTCTTCACCGGCCTGCTGCCGCTGCCGCACGCCAAGCGCCGCCTCAAGCTCGACGACCGGCTGCGCGTCGCGCTCTTTGCCCGCCGCTTCGCCGACGTCGCCTGCGTGGCGATGGACGACGGTGCCATCCTGCGCTGGCAGGACGGCAGCTGGGCGCCGAGCGGCGGCGACGGCTCGCGGCGGCTGCTCCCCGACGGCGGCGTCGAGGAGCTCGCGGCCTGCATCCGGGCTCAGCATTGAGCGCGCTCGCCATCCAGGAGCTGCTGCAGGCGAAGCCGCCGGGCGGCGACGCCATCCAGAGCTTCATCGCCGCGCACACCTTTCCGCTGGTAGAGGGCAGCTCGACCACCTTCCTCTACTACGGCCACGGCGAGGAGGTGCGGCTGCGCCATTTCATTTATGGCTTGCCCTCGTCGCGGCCGATGAAGCGCGTCGAGGGCACCGACCTCTGGTACGTCGTCGAGGAGGTGCCGCCTGGCTCGCGCATCGAGTACAAGATCGAGATCGTCCACGGCAACGAGCGCCACTGGATCCTCGACCCGCTCAACCCGCACACGGCGCGCGACCCC
>DATNCU010000399.1:0-3016 GCA_035607145.1 Thermoanaerobaculia bacterium | reverse complement strand
CGCGGGAAGACGCGACCCCCTGGCGACGTTCTAAGGGGAGCCGCTCCAACCCGCGGCCAACTCACCACCGCCAACCTCGGCCGCCTCACCGCCACCACACCGATAGCGAGCACCCGTGAGCCTCCAAGACATTCCCTGGTTCCTCCTCCTCCTCGGCGTCATCATCTTCGTCCACGAGGGCGGCCACTTCCTGGTGGCGAAGCTCTTCAACGTCAAGGTACTGACGTTCTCCCTCGGCTTCGGGCCGAAGATCGCCGCCTTCCGGCGCGGCGAGACCGAATATCGAGTGTCGTGGCTGCCCTTAGGTGGTTACGTGCGCCTCGGCGGCGAGACGCCCGAGGACTCGACCGGCGACCCGCGCGACTTCCAGTGCAAGCCGCGCTGGCAGCGGATCCTCGTCTACCTCGCCGGTCCGGCAATGAACGTCATCCTCGCCGTGCTGCTGGTGGCGGTGGTGCTGATGCTCGGCTTCCCGGTGCCGTTCCTCAACGAGATCCCGCCGGTCGTCGGCACCGTCGAGGCGGGCTCGCCGGCGGCGGCGGCCGGCATCCTGCCGGGCGACCGCGTCGTCGAGGTGAAGGGCAAGGAAGTCGACAACTGGGAAGACGTGGCGATGGCGATCCTCGAGTCGCCCAACGTGCGCGTGCCGATCACGGTCGAGCGCGACGGCAAGACGCTCGGCCTCGCTTTCACGCCGGTGATGGTGCCGAAGTACGACATCGGCGACGCCGGCGTCTATCCCAAGGTGCTGCCGACGATCGCGCAGGTCGACCCCGGGAGCCCCGCGCTCGCCGCCGGCTTCCGCGAAGGAGACGAGCTGCGCGGCGTCGACGGCCGCGTGCTCGCCGCCGACACCGACTTCATCACCTACGTCGGCAGCCACGCCGGCGTGCCGATCGTCGTCCAGGTCCAGCGCGGCGACCGCCTCGTCGACTTGAAAGTGACGCCGCGCGACGACGGCAAAGGCCAAGTGCGCATCGGCGTGAGCCTCACCACCGCGGTGAAGCTGCCGCCGCTGCGGGCCTTCGTGGTGTCGGCGCGCTACAACTGGAACGTCGCGGCGCAGACCGTCGGCCTCGTCGGCAAGCTGCTGCGCCGCGAGATGAAGCCGCAGACCGCGCTGCACGGCCCGCTCGAGATCGGCAAGCTCGCCGGCGAGGCGGCGCAGCAGGGAGCGCCGGTCTTCATCCACCTCACCGCGCTCGTCTCCATCAGCATTGCCATCCTCAACCTCCTCCCCATCCCGGTGCTCGACGGCGGCCAGATCTTCGTGCTGCTCGTCGAGTCGCTCATCCGCCGCGACCTCTCGCTGCGGCTCAAGGAGGCGATCAACATGGTGGGGCTCGCCTTCATCGTGCTGCTGATGGTGACGGTGATCTTCTTCGACGTGCGGCGCGGCTACTTCTCGAAACCTGCCGCAGCACCGACGCCGACGTCGACGGTGCTGCCGGTGGGGTCGGCGCCGCCGCTGCCCGCCGCGTCGCCGGCGCATTGACGACGCGCTTCCTCGGCGCTCACGTCTCGGTGGCGGGCGGGCTGCCGCTCGCCTTCGAGCGCGGGCGCGCGCTCGGCTGCACGGCGATGCAGCTGTTCGTCAAGAACGCCAGCCAGTGGAAGGGCCGCGTGCTCCTCGACGACGAGGTGGAGCGCTTCCGCGCCGCGCGGAGCGAGTGGAACGGTACGCCGGTGGTGGCGCACGCCGCCTACCTGATCAACCTCGCGGCGGGCGATCCGGCGATCCTCGCCCGCTCGCGCGCCGGGCTCGCCGACGAGCTCGAGCGCTGCGCGCGGCTGGGCGTCGACGCGCTGGTGGTGCACCCCGGCGCTCACGGCGGCGCCGGCGAGGCGAAGGGGATCCGCCGCGTCGCCGCCTCGCTCGACGCCGTGCTCAAGAAGCGCCCGCGCGGCGGTCCGCGGGTTCTCCTTGAAACCACGGCCGGCCAGGGCAGCTGTCTCGGCTGGCGGCTCGAGCAGCTGGAGGCGATCCTCGAGAAAAGCCGCTATCCGGAGTCGCTCGCCGTCTGTCTCGACACCTGCCACCTCCACGCCGCGGGCTACGCGGTGGACACGCCGGAGGGGATCGACGCCGTGCTCGCCGAGGCCTGCTCGCGCTTCGGCCGCGAGCGCATCGCCTGCGTGCACGTCAACGACTCCAAGCACCCGCGCGGCGCGCGGCGCGACCGTCACGCCAACCTCGGCGAGGGCACCATCGGCCGCGACGCCTTCGCGCATCTGTTGCGGGCGCCCGAGCTCGCGACGGTGCCGCTCATCGTCGAGACGCCGGACGACGACGAGCATCCGGATCGACCGGGAAACAAAGGGCACGCGCGCGATCTGGCACTCTTGCGTTCGTTAGCCGAAGGGTAGGCCGCGCAGCGCCCACGGCCCGCGCGGCCCGCTGCTACACTGACCGTATATGGGGCGGTGGCTGCTGCGGGCGCTGGTGCGCCTGATCTACGCGGTGGTCGTCTTCGCCCTCTTCGTCGCCTCCGCCTATCTCTCTTTCAGCCTCTTCATCCGCCGCGGAGTGACCCCCGTGCCCAACCTCGTGGGACTGCAGCTCGACCAGGCCTCGGCGCGGCTCTCGGACCAGGGCCTGCGCGTGCGCCACCAGCGCGGCATCGACCGCTTCTCCGAGGCGGTGCCGGCGGGACGCGTGCTCGAGCAGCGGCCCGGTGGAGGCTCGATCGCCAAACGCGGCGGCGTCGTCGACCTCGTGCTGTCGCGCGGGCGGCGGGTGATGCCGGTGCCGGACCTCGCGGGCAGCGCGCTCCCGGCGGCGCAGGTGACGCTCGCCGCGGCCGGGCTCGGCGTCGGGCCGGTGGCGCAGATCTTCGCCGACGCGCCGGTGGGCAGCGTGGTGCTGCAGAAGCCGCTCGCCGGCACCGAGGTGGGGCCCGGCACGCCGGTGCGCCTCTTCCTCGCCGCCGAGGGGCGCCGCGAGACCTACGTCATGCCCGACCTCGTCGACCGCGACTACCGTTCCGTGCGCTCGTTCCTCGAGGTGCACGGCTTC
>DATNCU010000389.1:0-3810 GCA_035607145.1 Thermoanaerobaculia bacterium | reverse complement strand
CAGGCCGCCGGCGATGCGGTTGGCGATCTTTTGGAAGCCCTTGATCAGCTCGGTCTCGTCGATGGCGTCGACGTTGATGCGCAGCTGGTTGTCGGCGATGGTGTCGAGGATGCGGTTGAGCCGCGACGGCAGCTGGGCCAGCAGCTCGCGGCCCTCGGAGAAGGCGCGGAAAGCGCTGCCCGGGGTGGCGGTGCGCCACACGCGCTGGCGCGCCATGGTGATCAGCTGGCGGCGGATCGACTCGGTGACGTTGAGCGTCGGATCGAGCGAGCGCACCACGAGGTCGAGGTTGAGCAGCGTCTTGCCGAGCAGGGCGAGCTCCGGCGGCGCGTGGATGCCAGTGGCGCTGGCGAGCGACACCAGCTCGAGCACGACGCGCCCCACCTGCAGCTGCTCCAGAGCAAGGCCGCGGTGCTCGGCCACCAGCTCGGTGATGCGGCGGCGGAACAGCGGCGGGTCGAAGTCGGGCTGGCGGGTGCCGATGCGCACCACCAGCTCGGCGGCCTCGTCGCCCTGACCTTCGGTGATGGCGGCGAGCAGCTTGAGCAGCTGCTCCTGAAGCGACGGCGCCAGGTGCCCGACCATGCCGAGGTCGAGCAGCGCCACGCGGTGGTCGTGGGTGAGCAGCACGTTTCCCGGGTGCGGGTCGGCGTGGAAGAAGCCGTCGACGAGGATCTGGTGCAGGTAGCCGCCGATGAGCTGCTCGGCGAGCTCGGCGCCGTCGAGGTCGGTGCGCACCACCGGCGACAGCTTGTCGACCTTGGTGCCGGAGATGCGCTCCATGGTGAGCACGCGGCCGGTGCTGTAGCCCTCGATCGGCGCCGGCACCACCAGGCGGTCGAACTCGGCGAGGCTCGTGCGCAGCGCCTGCAGGTGCGCCGCCTCGCGTTGGTAGTCGAGCTCGCGCAGCAGGCTGCGCCGGAACTCCTCGACCAGCGCCATCAGCTGATAGCGGCGGCCGGTCTCGGTGTGCTTCTCCGCCATCTCGGCGATCTCGGCGAAGACGTCGAGGTCGCGCGCCACCTCCTCGCGGATGCCGGGGCGCTGCACTTTGACCGCCACCTCGCGGCCGTCGCGCAGCACGGCCCGGTGCACCTGGGCGAGCGACGCCGAGGCCATCGGCGTGGTCTCGAACTCGGCGAAGGCCTTGGAGATGCGGACGCCCAGCTCCTCGACGACGATGCGCTCGACGTCGGCGAACGGGAACGGCTCGACGCGGTCCTGCAGGCGTGACAGCGCGGCGAGGTAGGGCGGCGGCAGCAGGTCGGCGCGCGTCGAGAGTAGCTGCCCGACTTTGACGAAGGTGGGGCCCATGCGCTCGAGGTCGGCGGCGAGCTCCTCGGCGTCGGGGGAAGTCGCCGGGTCCGCCTGCGGCGGCTCGCCGAGCTGACCGTCGAGCCCGGGCAGGCGCGCGAGGTCGGAGCGGCCGTACTTCCACAGCAGCCCGGCGAGGTCGCGGTAGCGTTTGAGGTGCTCGGTTCGCAAGACGGCTCCGGCGTGGATCAAACCGCGTGCCAGTCGGCCCGGTGCTATCCTGCGCGGCCGGCGGGCGACGAGGGTGAAGCCGTTGGAACGCAAGGCGTTGGTGACCGGCGGCGCGGTGCGGCTGGGGCGTGCGATCGCTCTCGCGCTGGGCCGCGCGGGGTGCGACGTCGCGGTGCACCACTACCGTTCTGCGGGCGCGGCGGAAGAGGTGGCGGCGGAGATCGCGGCGCTGGGGCGGAGAGCGGTGGCACTGTCGGCCGACCTAATGGATGAGGCGGCGTGCGCGCCGCTGGTGGCGGAGGCGGGGCGGCGGCTGGGCGGGCTCGACGTGCTGGTGAATAGTGCGGCGATCTTCCTGCCCGGCGATCTGGCGACGACGTCGGTCGAGGACTGGGAGCGCCAGCTGGCGCTCAACCTGCGGGCGCCCTTCCTGCTGGCGCAGGCGTTCGCCGCCGCGTTGGAGCCCGACGGCCGCGGCGCGATCGTCAACGTCACCGACGCACGGGCGCGGCGGCCGGGGCGCGGGCACCTGGCGTATCGGCTCAGCAAGCACGCGCTCGAGCATCTGACCGCGCTGCTGGCGCTCGAGCTGGCACCACGGATCACCGTCAACGCGGTGGCGCCCGGCGCCATGCTCGCCGCCGGCGGCGACGACGAGGCGCTGGCGCGGCGGGTGGCGACCGCGGTGCCGCTGCGGCGCGCCGGCGGCGCCGAGCCGGTGGCCGAGGCCGTGCTCTACTTCTTGCGCGAAGACTTCGCGACCGGCGTCGTGCTGCCGGTCGACGGCGGAGAGTATCTGTGAGCGACGACCGCATCCTCATCCGCGACCTGCTGGTGCGCGGCATCGTCGGCATCAACCCCGAGGAGCGCCGCGCCAAGCAGGACGTGGTGATCAACCTCGAGCTCACCGTCGACACCCGCGCCGCGGCGAAGAGCGACGACATCGCGCAGGCGGTGAACTACCGCAGTGTCTGCAAGCGAGTGATCGAGCACGTCGAGGGCTCGACACCGCTGCTGGTGGAGCGCCTAGCGAGCGACATCGCGCGGCTCGTGCTCGCCGAGTTCGGCGTCCAGCGGGTGCGCGTGCGGGTGGAGAAGCCGGGGGCGCTGCGCTTCGCCCGCTCGGTGGGGGTGGAGATCGAACGCGCGGCGGGCGAGGTCGATTGAGGGCGGCACTGGCCCGGTGATGACTGAGCGCAGCGCGACTACGGATGGCTGAGCGCGCCGCGCCTCTCGTCATCGTCGTCGGGCTCGGCTCCAACGTCGAGCCCGAGCGTCACTTGCCGGAGGCCGTTCGGCGGCTGGCGGAGCGCGCGGAGGTCGTGGCGGCGTCTTCGGCTTGGGCCACCGCGCCCGTGGGCCCGCCGGGCCAACTGCCCTTCGTCAACGCCGCAGTGCTGCTGCGCACCGCGCTGCCGCCGGAGTGCGTAAAGCCCGAGCTGCTGCGGCCCGTCGAGGCGGCGATGGGCCGCGTGCGCGGCGCCGACCGCTTCGCTCCCCGGCCGATCGACCTCGACTTCGTGGCCAGCGAGGACGGCGAAGTGCGCGGCGAAGAGCTGGAGGTGCCCGACCCCGACCTGCTGCGCCACGCGCACGTGGCGTTGCCGGCGGCGGAAGTGGCGCCGGACTGGCGGCACCCGCGGACCGGCGAGACGTTCGCCGCGATCGCCGCGCGGCTGGTGGCGGACCTCCCGGAGGCGGGACGGCCGCAGCGTCTCGATCTCGCGCTAGCGCCGGTCAACGGTTAGCGAAGGCCGGATAAAACGAAGGCCCGTGGATCTCTCCACGGGCCTTTCAGAAGATTAATTCCCCGGCAACGACCTACTCTCCCACGCACTTGTCGCACGCAGTACCATCGGCGCTGAGGGGCTTAACTGCCGTGTTCGGAATGGGAACGGGTGTTTCCCCCTCGCCACAGCCACCGGGAAAACTTGATTGACTTGAAAAGAACCGCAACCGAATCGAGAAAGCCGCGCTGCAAAGATCCGTCGAATTCAGACACTCAGATTGGTCAAGCCAGTCGACCGATTAGTACGGGTGAGCTCAACGGCTTGCGCACGCTTACACTTCCCGCCTATCAACCTGGTCATCTCCCAGGGGTCTTCAGGGAGGCCTCATCTCGAGGGGGGCTTCACGCTTAGATGCCTTCAGCGTTTATCCTTTCCGAACGTAGCTACCCAGCGGTGCCGCTGGCGCGACAACTGGTACACCAGAGGTTCGTCCGTCCCGGTCCTCTCGTACTAGGGACAGATCCTCTCAAGCCTCCTGCGCCCGCATCAGATAGGGACCGAACTGTCTCGCGACGTTCTAAACCCAGCTCACGTA
>DATNCU010000382.1:0-6422 GCA_035607145.1 Thermoanaerobaculia bacterium | reverse complement strand
TTCGCGAGCTTGCCGTCGACGTCGTCGCAGTGGGGGAAGAGGGCGGCCGGCCTTGGGCGCAGCTCTCGGACACCGTGCTCTACCCCGAAGGCGGCGGCCAGCCGGCGGACCGCGGCTGGCTCGGCGAGGTGGCGGTGGAAGACGTGCAGAGGCGCGCCGGCGAGGTGGTGCACTACCTCGCCGCGCCGGTGGCCACTGGGCCGGCGACGCTGCGCCTCGACTGGGCTCGCCGCTTCGATCACATGCAGCAGCACACGGCGCAGCACCTGCTGTCGGCGCTGGCGGCAGACCGGTTCGGGTGGGAGACGACGTCGTTCCACCTCGGTGCCCAGACGTGCGACGTCGAGTTGGCCGCAAGTGAGCTGCCTGCGGCGAGACAGGGCGAGCTCGAGGAGGCGATCGCGGCCGAGGTGCGTGCCGCGCGGCCGGTGACGACGCGGCGCGTGGCGTCGGAAGCGCTCGCAGGGCTCGCGGTGCGCAGCCGCGGGCTGCCGGCGGGCCACACCGGCGACGTGCGTCTCGTCGAGATCGCCGGCGTCGACCTCAACACCTGCGGCGGCACCCACCTCGCTTCGACGGCCGAGATCGAGTGCGTGAAGCTGCTCGGCAGCGAGGCGATGCGCGGCGGGGTGCGGCTCTACTGGGTGGCTGGCGGCCGTGTCCGCGCGCGCTTGGCGGCACACGAGGCGCGTGCCGAGGCGTTGCGGCGGGCGCTCGAGTGCGGCGACGACGAGCTGGCCGCGGTGGCGGCGGCGAAGGTGACGGCGCTGCACGACAGCGAGCGCGGGTGGCGGCGGCTGCTGGAAAGGCTCGCGGATGCCGAGGCGGCGCAGCTGCTCGCGACGGCGTCTGCCGGCGCTCGCTTCGTCGATCTCCACCTCGAGGACGCTGACGGTGCGCTCGTGCAGCGCGTCGCCAGCGCCTTCGCGGCACAGCCGGGGCCGGCCGTCGCGCTGATCACTGCCGCGAGCGGTAGCGCCGCGTTCTTCGCGCTTGCCGCGCAGGACGGTGCCGGCGTCGACCTCAAGGCCCTCGGCGCCCGCGCCGCGACGTCCCTCGCCGGCCGCGGCGGCGGCTCGGGACGAATCTTCCAGGGCAAGGCTGGGAGCCTCGCCTCCCGCGCCGCGCTCGTCGACGAGCTGCGGGCCGCGATCCAGTAAGCGGCCGTGCGCGCGGCTCGCCAGGTGGCGAGCCAGCCTCGGACCTACGCCGGTCTCGGCGTCTCCGGTTGTCGCGAGGGCAGGATCGCGACGGCGACGAGGGCCACGAACGTGAGCGCTGCAATCGCCGCAGCCGTCCACTCCGGCCCGTCCTTCACGAACAGCTCGACGCGATGCGTGCCCGGCGGCACGACGATGCCGGTGAGCACGAGGTCAGCCGGGACCACTTGCAGCGGGCTGGCCTCAGCGCGCGCATGCCAGAGCGGCTGGAAGGCGCGCCGCACGACCACGACACCGCCATCGCCAGCGACCTCGAGCTCGAGGCGGTCCGCCTCGGCGCGCAGCAATCGCACGCGCGCTCCCGGGTGGTGCGGGATGGCGAAGGGGATTAGCGTGGCGACGGTCGGCTCTTCGCGCACGGCGACAAGCTCGTACGCAGCGGCCGGGCTCGGCGCCACGGTCAACTGCTGCGGCCACCAGACGGCAGGCGCCGGCCTGTCGAGTGTGTAGAGGTAGCTGCTTCCGGCGTCGAAGCGCTGAGTTGCCACCAGCTTGGCACCGGGCGGCAGTAGTTGTCGCGACGTGATCGCTTCGACGCCGAGCGTGCGTAGCCAGGGCAGGCGGCCCTCCCACGAGTCTTGCGACAGCCGGAACAGCAGGTAGTCATAGAACCGGTGGTGCATGCCGTCGAGGTCGGGCGCCAGTGGGTAGGTGAGGCCGTGCAGGACGCCGGGCGTGGGGCCGAGCTCGAACGCCAGGCGACGCGCCTTCGCGGCGGGGCTCGTTCTCGGTTGGGCCTGCGGCTCCCACGCCGGGTAGGTGTAGGCGAGCGGCTGCACTCCACGGCGATCGCCCAGCTGCGCAGTCCACGGCAGGCGCTGCTCGTAGAGCGCGACGGGCTCCTTCATCAACAGCGGATACAACGGCAGCAGCGCGAGCAGCTGCAGCGCGATGGCGACGACGGGTCGTCGTCGCCACATCGCCCATCCCGTGAGCCCGAGGAGCAGCGCGGCCACGACCAGCGAGCGCGCGAGCGGCCCTTCCGAACCATCAGCACTCGCCCCTCCGAGCAGGGCCGCAACGCCGCCTGCTGCGAGCAGCACCGCCGCGAGCCCGAGGCCGACCCGCCACGCCGCGCGACCATCCCGCCGTGCCTCGTCGAAGCCGGCGGCCGCGAGCAGCGGCAGCGCGAGCGCCAGCCAGAAGAGCGCCTTCTCCGGCGAGCGGAAGAGCCCGAAGGCCAGCTCGACGAGTGTGCGGCCGCTCACGCCTGGCGCGCGAGCCGCGATGACGGCGGCCACGGCGAGCAGCGCAAGCGCCGGCCGTCGCCGCGCTCCGAGCAGCGCGAAGAAGGTAGCGATCACCCCCGGGTAAAGCGAGTAGAAGAACGGCACGTGCGGCAGCACGCGCGACGTCCACGCTCCACCCGAAGGTTGTGTCGGAGACCCGAACGGCAGCGGCACGACCAGCTCGAGCAGCTGCGGCAGGCGCAGCACGTAGGTCCCGGCCTGGCTCGCCAGCACCCCGTGCGAGCCGCGGAAGGTGAAAGGCAGCACGCGCGCCGAGGCGACCAGCTGCGGCATCGCCACCAGCAGCCCCAACACGCCGATCGCGAGCGAGACGCCGAGGCCGCGCCGCCATCCCCAGCGGCCGACGGCGATTATCGCAAGCGGTAACGTGCCCAGCGCCGCGGTGAACGGCTCGCCGGCGAGGAGCGCCAGCCCGCAGGCGAGACCACCAACTGCAATACCGCGGCGACCGCCCCGCTGCGCGCCGAGCAGCACCAGCGGCCACCACGCCGCGACGGCGACGATGTGGTACAGCGACAAGGCCGAGAGCATCCAGCCGCCGGCGCCGTAGCCGAGCGCGGCAAGCGCCGCGCCTTCGCGGCTCGCTCCCATTTCGCGAGCGAGGAACGCCATGCCCACCGCGGCGAGCAGCCAGTGCAGGCAGAGGTGGAGGTTGAACGCGGTCCAGAACGGCAGCGCGAGATAGAGGAGATTGGTGGGGTAGAAGGCGCTCGCCACCGGGTCGCCGCGCAGCGGCTGCCCCAGCGCCCACGCGGGGTTGAGCGCCGGGATCGAGCCCTCGCGCAGCGCCGCCGCCACCGCCGCCTTGAGCGGCGCGAAGTGGCCGAAGAGGTCGCGGAAGAAGAGCGTCTCGCGGCCGAGCAGCAGCGGCCAGCAGACGAGCAGCCAGAGGAGCACTGCCGCCGCGAGCACGGCGACGAGGCCGCGCGACGGCGCCGCGTCCTCGGCGGCTTCGCCCTCCGGCTGCGCAGGCGGCAGCGACTACTCCTTCGCCGCCTCGCCGGTCGGCGGCACCACGACGTAGCCGAGTCCGAGCTTCGTCGCCAGCGCCTGCACTTTGCCCAGCTCCTCGCCGAGCACGCCCGCCAGCTTCGTGCGCTGCGCGGCGAGCTCGCGGTCGAGCTGCGCCTGCACCTCGAGCATGCCCTGCGTCGGCGGTCCGGGGTGCGAGCGCGCCGCCTCGTTGAGGAAGGAGTAGCGCGAGTGCAGCTTGGCGCCGCCCTCGTCGCGGCCGGCGAGGATGTCGTAGGTGACCTCGGCGTCGGGGTTGTGCAGCTCACGCTCGACATCGGTGAGGTGCTCGGCGACCTCCTTGCCGGCGGCCACCAGCTCGGCGGCGTCGGTGCGGTCGGCGAGCTGCTCGTCACGCGCCTCGAGCTGCTCGCGCACGCTGCGCAGCTGCGCGACCAGCCGCGCGATCTCGCTCATGCGGTCGCGCAGCTGCAGCTGGAAGGCGAGCTCCGCATCCTGGTCGGCGCGCGAGACCTTGAGGCGCGGATCGGCGTCGACGCGCAGCGGTGCGCTCACCGTCTTCCCGTCGACGATCAAACGCAGCGTGTAGTCGCCGGGCAGCGCTCCGGGACCCGCGTGCGGGTCGCCGGTGTCGACCATCGCCTCGGGGATGTAGGGCGAGCCGTCGAGGGTGAAGTCCCAGCTCGCGCGGTGCAGCCCGGCGCCGGCGTCGAGCTCGGCCTCGGGCTCGGAGCCCGGGTACCAGTCCGGATGCTCGGGGCCGATGGGGGACTCCTCGATCTCGCTCGACAGCGTGCGCACCACTTTGCCCTGCGCGTCGACGACCTCGAGCTTGATCGGGTCCTTGGCCTTGCGCTTGAGCCAGTAAGAGAAGGCCGCGCCGGAAGCCGGGTTCGAGGCCGAGCCGTCGTCGTCGCCGAACGGCTCGCCGGCGATCGACCACGCCACGGCCGTTCGCGGCGGGAAGAGATGCACCGCCTCGTTCGCCACCAACGGCGACCACCCGCGCAGCGGCCCGAGGTCGTCGAGGATCCAGATCGAGCGCCCGATGGTCGACACCACCAGGTCGTCGCCCTTCACCTGGAGGTCCGACACCGCCACCGTCGGCAGGTTGAGCTTGAGCGACTCCCACTTGCCGCCGCCGTCGCGCGAGAACAGCACGCCGCGCTCGGTGGCGAGGAAGAGCAAACCCTTCTGCACCGTGTCCTCGCGCACTGCGTGAATGTAGACCTCGGGATCGAGCCCGTTCGTGAGCCGCTTCCAGGTGGCGCCGTAGTCGGTGGTCTTCCACAGGTACGGGTGGTCGTCGTCGAGGCGGTGCGCGTCCGCGGTCACGTAGGCGGTGCCGGCGTCCCAACGCGAGGCCTCGATGGTGCCGACGGTGCCCCACTGCGGCATCCCTGGCGGCGTCACCGCCTTCCAGTTCTTGCCGCCGTCGCGCGTCACCTGCACCAGGCCGTCGTCGCTGCCCGCCCAGATCACGCCGGCGCTCAGCGGCGACTCGGCGACGGCGAAGATGGTGTCGTAGAACTCGACGCCGGTGTTGTCGCCGGTGATCGGACCGCCGGCCCACTTCTGCTTGCTCTTGTCGTTGCGCGTCAGGTCGGGGCTGATGGCTTCCCAGTGCTGGCCGCCGTCGCGGCTGCGGAAGAGCACGTTGGCGGCGTGGTAGACGGTCTTCGGATCGTGCGGCGAAACGAGGATTGGCGCCGTCCACTGGAAGCGGTACTTCTGGTCGCCGACGCCGTGGCCGGAGCCGTTGTCGGGGTAGATGCCGACGTGGGCGACGATCCCGGTGCGCTCGTCGTAACGGGTGATGATGCCGAGGTACTCGCCGGCGTAGACCACTTCCGGCTCGCCGGGCACCGCCACCACGTGCCCCGCCTCGCCCCCGCCCACGCCGTGCCAATCGGAGAGCATGATGCCTTCGCCGTGCAGGCTGTTGCTTGGCCCCGACACCGTACCCCAGTCCTGCGCCGCCGCCAGCACGCGATAGGGCACGCGGTCGTCGGTGCTCACGTGGTAGAGCTGCGCGATGGGGAGCGGCGGCCGATGCCACGACTCGCCGCCGTCGGTCGAGAGTGAGACGCCGGCGTCGCTGCCGACGATCATGCGCTTGGGCTCGGTGGGGTCGATCCAGACGTCGTGGTAGTCCCACCCTCCGCCCTTGACCGAGCGCACGGTGTCGCCGCCGTCGATGGTCTTGAGCATCGACACCTCGGGGAACCACACCACGTCGGGACGCTGCGGGTCGACGGTGAGACAGGTGTAATACCAGGCGCGCTGCCGCAGGCCGCGCGACTCGTTGACGAGATCCCAACTCTCGCCGCCGTCGTCGGAGCGGAAGAGGCCGCCGTCGTCGGCTTCGACGAGCGCGTAGACGCGCGACGAGTCGCTCGGTGCCACGCGCACGCCGACCTTGCCCCAGATGCCGGCGGGGAGGCCCTCGTCCTCGCCGAGGCGCTTCCAGTTGTCGCCGCCGTCGTGCGATACCCACAGGCCGCTGCCGGGGCCGCCGCTCTCCAGCGTCCACGGGTAGCGGCGCACTTGCCAGATGCCGGCGAAGACGGTGCGCGGGTTGTGCGGGTCGAGGGTGACGTCGGAGGCGCCCGACTTGTCGTCGACGAAGAGCACCTTCTTCCAGCTCTTGCCGCCGTCGCGCGTGCGGTAGACGCCGCGATCGGGGCCGGCGCCGAAGGGGCTGCCAAGCACCGCGGCGTAGACGACGTCGGCGTCGCGCGGATCGATCGCCAGCGCGCCGACCTGCCCCTCGAGCGCCAGCACGCGCGTCCAGGTCTTGCCGCGGTCGGTGGAGCGGTAGATGCCGTTGCCCTTGGCGGCGTTGCCGCGGATGTTGGCCTCGCCGCTGCCCACCCACACGACGTTGGGATCCGAAGGGGCGACGGCGACCGAGCCGGTGGAGGAGATCGGCTGGCTGTCGAAGACCGGCTCCCAGTCGCGGCCGCCGTTGGTGGAGCGC
>DATNCU010000348.1:0-9459 GCA_035607145.1 Thermoanaerobaculia bacterium | reverse complement strand
CACCGGGTGGATGGCGAAGCGCACCTCGACGCCCTTGCGGGTGAGGATGTCGTAGAGCTCGCGCACGCGGTGCTGCGCCTGCGCCACGGCCATGCCGTAGCCGGGGATGATGGCGACCAGGTTGGCGTTCTCGAGCAGCGTCGCCGCGTCCTCGGCGGTGGCCGCCTTCGCGGTTCTGGTCTCGACGCCGGCGGCGCTCGCCTGCACCTGGCCGAAGGCGCCGAACAGCACGTTGGTGAACGAGCGGTTCATCGCCTTGCACATGATGATCGAGAGAATGAGGCCCGACGACCCGTCGAGGGCGCCGGCGATGATCAGCACCTTGTTCTCGAGCACGAACCCCATCGCCACCGCCGAGAGGCCGGCATACGAGTTCAAGAGCGAGATCACCGTCGGCATGTCGGCGCCGCCGATGGGGATGATGAGCAGCACGCCGAAGAGCAGCGACAGCACAACCACCACGGGGAAGAGCGGCCACGACGCCGGGGAGATGACGAGGCCGACGCCGGCGAGCACCGCGATGCCGAGCAGCACCAGGTTGACGAGGTTCTGCCCCTTGTAGGTGATCGGCCGCGTCGGGATCACCTCCTGCAGCTTGCCGGCGGCCATCAGCGAGCCGGTGAAGGTGAGGAAACCGAGCAGCACCTCGAGCGCGATGGCGCCGGTGCGGAAGGGGGTGAGCTGCCCTTCCTTCAGCCACAAGAAGTACTTGGCGGTGCCGACGAGGCCGGCGGCGAGGCCGCCGAAGGCGTGCGACAGCGCCGTCCGCTGCGGCACCGCGGTGAGCGGCACCCACGAGAGCGGGATGCCGATCACCGTGCCGACGACCAGCGCGGCGAGGATCCACCAGTAGTTGACGATCTCGGGGTGGAGCAGCGTGCCGAGGATGGCGAGCGTCATGCCGGCGACGCCGGCGAAGACGCCGCGCCGCGCCGTCTTCGGGTGCGACAGCCACTTGAGCGAGAGGATGAAGAGCGCCGCGGCGGCGACGTAGGTCGCTTGCGTGAGGTGCTCGATCCAGGCCGCAGCCGACGAGTCGTGGAGGTTCAAGAACGCCCTCCCTCGGCCGCACCTGTAGGCCCTGGCGCCGGCGGCTTCCTCTCCTTGAACATCTTCAGCATGCGGTCGGTGATGAGGAAGCCGCTGACGATGTTGGTCATCGACGCCGCCACCGCCACCGCGCCGAGCACCAGCGACATGGTGTCCTTCTGCTCGCCGGTGATGATGATCGAGCCGACGATGGCGATCGCCGAGATGGCATTGGTTAGCGACATCAGCGGCGTGTGGAGCAGGCGTGAGACGCCGCGGATCACCTCGATGCCGATGAAGGTGGCGAGCATGAAGACGAAGACCATCGACCAGGGGTCGAGCTTGCTCATCGCGCAGCGCTCCCGGCGGCCAAGGCAGCCGCGGTGGGTTGGTGCCGGATCTCGCCGGCGTGAGTCAGCAGCGTGGGGCCCACGATGTCGTCGGCGAGGTCGAGCGTGACCACGCCGCCCTTCGAGATCGACAGCAGCAGCGCCAGGACGTTGCGCGCGTAGAGCGTGCTCGCGTCCTCGGGCATGGTGGCGGGGAGGTTGGTGAAGCCCAGCACGTGCACGCCGTCGTGGGTGACCTCGCGGTCGGGCTGCGACAGCTCGCAGTTGCCGCCGCTGTCCACCGCGAGGTCGACGACGACGGCGCCGCGGCGCATGCTCTCGACCATCTCGCGGCTGAGCAGCACCGGCGCCCGTTTGCCCGGCACCTGCGCGGTGGTGATCACCACGTCGGCCCCGGCGACGTGGCGGGAGACGATCTCGCGCTGCTTCTTCAGGAAGTCCTCGCCCATCTCGCGCGCGTAGCCGCCGGCCCCCTCGCCGCTCTCCTGCATCGGCAGCTCGATGAACTTGCCGCCGAGCGACTGCACCTGCTCCTTGACCGCGGCGCGCACGTCGGAGACCTCGACCTGCGCACCCAGCCGCTTGGCGGTGGCGATCGCCTGCAGGCCGGCGACGCCGGCGCCCATGATGACGACCTTCGCCGGCCGGATGGTGCCCGCCGCGGTCATCAGCAGCGGAAAGTACTTGCCGAGGCGCGCCGCGGCGACGAGCACTGCCTTGTAGCCGCCGATCGAGGCCTGCGACGACAGCGCGTCCATCGGCTGCGCGCGGGTGATGCGTGGAATGAGCTCCATCGCGAGCGCGCTGACGCGGCGCTCGGCGAGCGCCTGCACGGCATCGAGGTTCTTGTGCGGGGCGAGGAAGGAGATCAGCAGCGACTCGGCGCGCAGCGCGCGCGCTTCGTCGGGCGTCGGCGGCGCCACCTTGAGCACGACGTCGGCGGCCGGCCACGCGCTGCCGCCAGCCGCGACCGTCGCGCCCGCGGCCTGGTAATCGTCGTCGGCGAAGCTCGCCGCCTCGCCGGCGCCGGCAGCGACCTCGACCGCGAAGCCCTCCTTGACCAGGCGCTTGACGGTCTCGGGAGTGGCGGCGACCCGCAGCTCGCCCGACTGTGTCTCTCGCGGCACGAAGATGGTCGACAAGTGCCGTTCCTCCTACCGGATCGGCGCGCATTGTACAGTCGCCGCCGTGCCTGGCCGCTTCATCACTTTCGAGGGGCTCGACGGTAGCGGCAAGTCGACGCAGCTCCGCCTCGCCGCCGACTGGCTGCGCGAGCAGGGCGTCGAGGTGGTCGACACCCACGAGCCCGGCGGCACGCCGCTGGGCGGCGCGGTGCGCGGGATCTTCCTCGACTCGCGCTGGGGGCAGATGGACGGCGTCGTCGAGCTGCTGCTGGTCTCCGCCAGCCGCCGCCAGCACGTGCTGGAGGTGATCGAGCCGGCGCTCGCGCGCGGCGCCTGGGTGCTCTGCGACCGCTTCGTCGATTCGTCGTGGGCCTACCAGGGGAGCGGGCGCGGCATCCCCGCCGAGCGCGTCGCCATGGCGGAGAGCCTCGCCACCGGTGGCCTGCTGCCCGAGCTGACGCTGCTCTTCGACCTCCCGGCCGCGGCGGCGCGTAAGCGTGGCAAGTCCCCCAAGCGCGCCGCGCGCGGTGCCGTCGACCGCCTCGATGCCGAGGAGCTCGCCTTCTACGAGCGCGTGCGCCGCGGCTTCCTCGACCGCGCGGCCGCGGACTTGGGGCGGTTCCGCATTGTCGACTCCTCCGGGGACAAGGACGCGACGAAGGCCGCGGTGCGCGCGACGCTCCAGCCGCTGCTCACAGCCGCAGCGACGACATGAACGTCGAAGGCGCCCTCGGCCTTGCCCGCGAGGGCCGGCTCTACCCGTCGCTGATCCTTCACGGCGGCAGCCCCGAGGCGCGCCTGCTCGCCGCCGAGTCGCTCGCCCGCACGCTGCTCTGCATGGCGGAGCCCGCGGCGCGCCCCTGCGGCGCCTGCCGCAACTGCCGCCGCATCGCCGTGCTCGACGCCGAGTCGCCGCTCTTCCACCCCGATGTCGCCGTGCTGCGGCGCGACCTCAAGACCTCGACCTCCGTCGACGCCACCCGCGAGCTGCTGCGCATCACGCACCAGTCGCCGTTCGAGGCGAGGGGCCAGGTGCTGGTGATCGCGGAGGCGGAGTCGCTCACGCCCGAGGCCGCCAACGCGCTGCTCAAGCAGCTCGAGGAGCCGCCGGTCTCGGCGCCGCGCAACTTCCTGCTGCTCGCCCGCGGCCGCGAGGAGCTGCTGCCGACGCTGCGCAGCCGCTCGTGGTCGGTGTGGCTGGGGCCTGCCGAGACGCTCTCTCCCGACACCATCGAGGAGGTGGCGGGCGAGCTCGCCACCGCGCTCGCCGCCTTCCGCAACAGTCCCTCGCCGGTCTACCTGCTCGCCGCCGCGGCGGCGCTCGAAGGGGCCGGCGGCTGGGAGGACGTGCGCGCCGAACGGCCGTGGGCGCTCGCCGCCGCCGCCGTCCTCACCTGCGCCCGCACGGCGCCGCCCGCCGACAAGCGCCCGCTCCTCGCTCTCGCTGAGGACGTCCTCAACGGCTCGCAGTTCCGCCTGCGCAGCATCGGCGCGCAGCGCATCCTCGACGGGCTGGTCTTCAAGCACCTGGGCGGCGCCGTCCTCAGCTCCGCCTTGTGACCAGCTCCGCCGCCGGCTAGAATGCCCGGTCCGTCCACGCGGGGGGTTTGGCGACTGTCCCCGCGACCCCACACCCCCCTTTGTCCGGGAATCCACAGGAGATCGCGCGATGAACCCAGCTCAGAGCTCAACCACGAGCGGCCGCCGGGCGCTGCTGCTGCTCGCCTCGGGAGCGCTGCTCTTCACCTTCGGCTGGATGCTGGCCGGCGGTGCGAGCCTCGAGGCCAAGACCGACGCCGCTGCCGCCGCCGACACCAAGGCGGCCGTCGTCAACGGCGTCGTCGTCACCGTCGACGAGGTGACCGCCAAGGCGAAGGAACGGCTCGACGACCTCGACCTGCAGCACCAGCAGATGGAGATGAAGTTCCAGCAGGAGCGCACCAGCCGCCTGCTGACGACGCTCGGCGAGTTGCTCGAGGAGCGCATGCTCGATCTCGAGGCGAAGGCCACCGGCAAGACCAAGGACCAGCTGATCGACGAGGGCGTCAAGGCCAAGGCCGGCACAGTGACCGACGCCGAGGTCGACGCCTACTACGAGCAGCTCAAGACGCAGCAGCCGCAGGGCCTGCCGCCGAAGGAATCCATCGCCGAGCGCATCAAGCAGTACCTGCAGGCGCAGAAGGACCAGAACGCGCGCAACGCCTACTTCACCGACCTCAAGGCCAAGTACAAGGTCGAGACCTACCTCACCGAGCCGCGGGTGGAGATCGCCACCGAGGGTCACCCGGCGAAGGGCCCCGCCACCGCGCCGGTGACCATCGTCGAGTTCTCCGACTTCCAGTGCCCGTACTGCCGGCAGGTGGTGCCGACGCTCGACCAGATCACCCAGAAGTACGGCGACCAAGTGCGGCTGGTGTTCCGCCAGTTCCCGCTCACCAGCATCCACCCGTTTGCCCAGAAGGCCGCCGAGGCGGCGCTGTGCGCCAACGAGCAGGGCAAGTTCTGGCAGATGCACGACGCCATGTTCGGCGACCAGACGAAGCTCGAGGTGGCGGCGCTGAAGACCACCGCGGCCGGCCTCGGGGTCGACAAGGCGAAGTTCGACGAGTGCCTCGACTCCGGCCGCTTCGCGGAGCGCATCAAGGAAGACGAGAAGGCCGGTGCCCTGGTGGGCGTCAGCGGCACGCCGGCGATCTTCATCAACGGCCGCTCCTACTCGGGGGCGCAGCCGTTCGACGTGCTGTCGCAGGTGATCGACGAGGAGATCGCCAAGGCCAAGAACGGCAAGGGCTGAGCCCGACGCGCCCACCTTTGACGGGAGGGCGCGACCTCATGCTGACGGTGCGAGGGCCGCGGGATAACCGCGGCCCTCGTCCTATACTTTTCGCCCCCTGATGCGGGCCCTCAAATGCAGGCTCTAGTCCTCGCCGGCGGCAGCGGCACGCGGTTCTGGCCGCTGTCGCGCCGTACCCGCCCCAAGCAGCTGCTGGCGCTCGAAGGGGGCGCCACGCTGCTGCAGCGCACGGTCGAGCGGCTGCAGCCGCTCGTCGAGCCGCATGACGTCTGGGTGTGCACGACGGCGGCGCTCGAGGAGGCGGTGGCGGCGCAGCTGCCGGCGGTGCCGCGGGCGCAGGTGCTCGCCGAGCCGGAGGGGCGCAACACGGCGCCGGCGATCGCCTGGGCGGTGGCGTCGATGCCGCCGGCGCGGCGCGCCGAGCCGGTGGTGGTGCTCCCCGCCGACCACCGCATCGGCGACGACGCGGCGTTCCGCGAAGTGCTCGCCGAAGCGGCGGCGGCGGCGGCGGGCGGAGAGGTGCTGGCGCTCGGCGTGCGGCCGCGGTGGGCGGAGACGGGATACGGCTATCTCGAGCTGGCGGAGCCGCTCGACGGCTCCGGCGTTGCGACCGCCACCACGCCGCGTCGCGTCGTGCGCTTCGTCGAGAAGCCGAACCGCGAGCGCGCCGAAGAGTTCTACAAGAGCGGCCGCTACCTGTGGAACGGCGGCATCTTCGCCTTCCGCGGCGACACGCTGCTCGCGCTCGTCGAGCGCCACCTGCCGGCGCTGGCGCAGGGCCTCGCCGGCATCGCCCGCGAGCCCAGGCACCTCGCCGAGCTCTACCGCACGCTGCCGGCGATCTCCATCGACCACGGCGTGATGGAGAAGCTCGACGACCTCGCCACGCTGCCGCTCGACTGCGGCTGGAGCGACCTCGGCTCGTGGGAGGCGCTCGCCGAGGTGCTGCCGCGCGACCGCGACGGCAACAGCCTGCAGGGGGACGTCGTCGCCGTCGGCTGCAAGGACAGCCTGCTGTGGGCTGAGGAGGGGACGGTGAGCGCGGTCGGCCTCGACGGGATGGTGGTGGTGCGGACGGGTGACGCGGTGCTGGTGCTGCCGAAGGCGCGCACGCAGGAAGTGCGCGAAATCGTCGACCGCCTGCGCGACGGAGGGCGCGAGGACCTGTTCTGAGGCGCCGCTACCGACCATGCAGAAGCACCTGCCGCCGCGCCCCGCGTTCGCCGACCGCTACCACGTGTGGGCGATCCACCACGGCTTCCCCATCCTCTCCTGGCTGGCGCCGCGGCTGAACCGCCGCCTCGCGCGGTTCTTCGCCCGCGGCGTCATCTGGGCGATCTTCGTCGTCTACCCGACGTCGAAGCGGATGCTGGCGAGGAACTACGCGCGCACCGCCGGCGTGCCCGAAGGCTCGTGGCGGGCGCGCCGCGGCGCCTCGGCGCTGCTGCGGCACTTCGCCTTCTACTGGGTCGACCTCTTCCGCTTCGGCCAGCTGCCGCCCGAGCAGGCGGACGCGCTCGCCCGCATCCACGGCTTCGAGCACGTCGAGCGCACTCACGCCGCCGGCAAGGGCGTCGTCATCCTCACCGCGCACTACGGCGTCTACGAGCTGGGCAGCCTGCTGCTCGGCCGCGGCAAGCCGACCTCGGTGGTCTTCGTGCCCGACAAGTTCGGCGACGTCGAGCGCTTCCGCGCCGGCTTCCGCAACCTCTCCGAGGTCGAGGCCATCTTCGTCGATCCCGACGCCACCTGGTCCTCGCTGCCGGTGTTGCGGGCGCTGCGCGCCGGCCGCCTCGTCGCCATGCAGGGCGACCGCGACTTCGGCGGCCCCGGCATCCCCGCCGACTTCTTCGGCGAGCGCGTGCGCTTCCCGCGCGGCCCCTTCCTGGTGGCGATGCTCACCGGCGCGCCGATCGTGCCCACCTTCATCCGCTACGCGCCCGACTACGCCTTCGAGAGCAGCATCCATCCGCCCATCGAGGTGCCATCGACGGGAGACCGCGAGCGCGACCTCGCCGTGGCGGTGCAGCAGTGGGCGACGGTGCTCGAGGCCGAGGTGCGTGTGCAGCCCACGCAGTGGTTCACCTTCTACGACTACTTCGCCAAGCACCGCGTGGAGCAAAGCGAGCCGGCCACGACGCCGGAGCGTGCCGCGGAAGACATCGCCGCGGGAAGGCTGGCGAGCGCGTGAGGGCGCCGGTGCTGCTCGCCACTCCCGATGGCGAGCGGCTCCTCTCGGAAGTCGCGGTGCCGCTCGACCTCGACGCGCTGGTGCCGGCGGATCTTGACGCGTCTGCGGACGAGGCCGCGTGGGAGGTGGAGATCGGCTTCGGCAAGGGCCGCTACCTGCTGCGCCGCGCGCTCGCCGAGCCGCGCACGCGCTTGCTGGGCATCGAGCTCGCGGGCGAGTACTTCCGCCTTCTCGTCACCCGCGCGCGACGGCGCGGCGTGAAGAACCTGCTCGCCATCCGCGGCGAAGCGCAGACGGTGCTCGCCGCGGTGCTGCCGCACGGTTTCGCGCGCGCCGTGCACGTCTACTTCCCCGACCCCTGGCCCAAGGCGCGCCACGAGCGGCGACGGCTGCTCGACGCCGAGTCGGTGGACCTCGTGCTGTTGCTGCTCGCCCCAGGAGGTACGCTCTGGTTCGCCACCGACTACCTCGACTACGGCGAGGCGGTGGCGGCGCTGCTCGCCTCGCACCCGGCGGCCACCGTGCGCCGGCGGCCGACGGGGTGGGACGAGGGGCCGCGCACCAACTACGAGGCGAAGTACATCGCGGAGGGCCGGCCGATCCTGCGATTGGAAGTGACCTGGAAGGGCGGCGAAGGGGTAACCGCGCTGCACCCCGCCGGACGCCGGCGCGTGCTGGCGGCGTACCGCCCTGGCCCTGACGAGAGCGGGTGGCCCGAGGCCGGGGAGCGCGGCGCATGAAGCAGCTGCGCGGCCTGCTGCGCTACTTCAGCCCCTACCGCCGGCAGATCGTCATCGGCATGGCGTCGATCCTCGTCGGCGCCATCATCGGCCTCGCCTCGCCGGTGCTGGTGGGTAAGGCGGTCGACAGCTTCCGCACCGCGCCCTCGGCGCGCAGCATGCTCGGCTACGCCGGGCTGCTGGTGCTGGTGTCGGCCGCGCGCGGCGTCTTCACCTACCTGCAGCGCATGGTGCTGGTGACGGTGTCGCGCGACGTCGAGGTTGACCTGCGCGACGACCTCTTCGCGCACCTCGAGCGGCTGCCGCAGGCGTTCTTCCACCGCCACAAGACGGGCGACCTGATGGCGCGCGCCACCAACGACCTCTCCGCCGTGCGCATGCTCTGCGGCCCGGCGATCATGTACAGCACCAACACCATCTTCACCGCCATCGGCTCGCTGATCTTCATGTTCCGCATCCACCCCGGGCTGGCGCTGCTGTCGCTGGCGCCGATGCCGGTGGTGGCGGTGGTGACCAAGTTCTTCGGCGAGCGCATCCACCACCTCTTCGAGCGCGTGCAGGAGCAGTTCTCGCTCCTCTCGGCGCGCGTGCAGGAGAACCTCTCCGGCCTGCGGGTGGTGCGCGCCTACGCGCGCGAGGAGTGGGAGGAGGAGCAGTTCGCCGCCACCAACGAGGAGTACGTCTCGCGCAACCGGCTGCTCATCCTGTGGAGCTCGGCCTTCCACCCGCTGCTGATGGGGCTCGTCGGCCTCGGCTTCGTGGCGGTGCTGTGGTACGGCGGGCGGCTGGTGCTTTCGGGCGGCGTCACCATCGGCGAGTTCGTCACCTTCAACTTCTTCCTCGGCAAGCTGGTGTGGCCGATGATCGCCATCGGCTGGGTGATCAACCTCGCGCAGCGCGGCGCCGCCTCGTTCGGCCGCATCCGCGAGGTGCTCGACACCGCGCCGGCAGTGCGCGACGAGGAGCCGCTGGTGCGGGTGGAGAAGATCGCGGGGCGCGTCGAGGCGCACGGGTTGACGTTCCACTACGCGGACGATCTGCCACCGGCGCTGCGCGATGTCAGCTTCGTTGCCGAGGCGGGGCAGACGATTGCGCTGGTCGGGCGCACCGGCTCGGGCAAGTCGACCCTGCTGTCGTTGATCTCACGGCTTTGGGACCCGCCGGAGGGAACGCTGCGCGTCGATGGCATCGACGTGCGGCGGCTGCCGCTGGCGACGTTGCGCGCCGGCGT
>DATNCU010000333.1:0-4177 GCA_035607145.1 Thermoanaerobaculia bacterium | reverse complement strand
CCTCCAGCCGCTGGTAGCTGTGCGACAGCCGCGTGTTGAGGTGGCGGCCGAGCTTGAGCTCCACAGCCGGGATCAGCCGCAGCTCGTCCGCCGGCCGGTTGTTGGCGAAGTCGATGGTGTCGCCGGCGCGCGTCGTGAGGTCGAGCTTGACCGCGCCGCTCGGCTGCGCGCCGAGGACGAGGCGCCACCACTCGAGGCCTTCGTGCAGCGTGTCGCCGACGAGGAACTTCTCGCGCCCCACCGTCAGCCCCACCGTCGACTGCAGCGGCCCGAGGAAGGTGCCGAAGACGTACTGCCCTTCGTCGGTGAGCCGTCCGGCCTGGTTCTCGGTGCGCAGCGCCTCGGCGCCAATCTCGAGCCGCGTCCAGCGCGCGCCGGGCTTGGGCCAAATGCGGCGATTGACGTTGGCGTCCACCGTGCGCACGTCGACACGGCCGACGAAGCCGCTGTCGGCGCGGAAGTTCTCGTCGAGGTCCTGCAGGAAGACCCCCCAGGTCCAGTCGCGGGCGAAGTGGTTGTAGCTCGCCTGCCAGCCATCGCCGTCGAAGGAGCCGCGGGGTTGCCCGAAGGCCGCGGCGAGTGCCGTCGGGTAAGCGGTGTCGGAGTGCAGGTACTGCACGCTCAGCGAGTCGACGTCGCCGAGTTGGAAGAAGCCGTCGATGCCGGCGACGCGGTTGTGGTAGCCCTCCTGGCCCTCGCGGCCGGCGTAGAGCACGCCCACCGTCGACTGCGAGAACACGTCGCGGCGGTAGCGCAGCACGCCGGCGGTGACGTCGCCGTTTACGAAGCCGAAGTCGGTGTTCTGGTTACTGGGGATGAGGAAGCTGTTGACGCGGTCCTGGGTGACGAAGATGCCGCCGCCGTTGTTGCCCGACTTGCCGGTGGCCTTGATCCCCCACTTCGGATCGGCGACGGTGCGGGTGAAGACCGCCTGCAAGGGGGTGGCGAAGAACTCGCTGCCTTCGAGGAAGAACGGCCGCTTCTCGGGAAAGAAGAGGGCGAAGCGCTCGTTGACGTCGAGCTGCGCGGCGTCGGCCTCGACCTGCGAGAAGTCGGGGTTGACGGCACCGGCGAGCGAGACGTTGGGGGTGATGCCCCAGCGCGCGGTGAGGCCGGCGTCGGCTTCCTCGCCGCCGGAGTCGAAGCCGCCGTCGGGGAAGGAGGCGCGCACGTCGGTGCGATGGCCGGTCAAGGTGGGGTCGAGCTCGAGGTTGCGCCCCGGACGCAGGCCGGCAAAGCCGACGTACTTGTTGAACTGGCAAAAGAAGCAGTTGCGATCGCGGTCGGTCGGGTGGTCGGCGATGCGGTGGCGCACGTTGCGCGGCCAGGAGCGGCCGAGCTCGATGCCCCAGGTGAGCTCGCCGCCGCCGCCGGGGAAACGGATCTGCTTGAACGGGACCGCGATCTCGACGGCGTAGCCGTCCTCGTCGATGCGCCCTGCCGAGGCCCAGATGAGGTCGAACGACCAGTCCTCGCCGCCGGCACCGTTGATGGCGTCCGCCTGCACGCCCAGCGGGTTGATGCGGAACTGGTAGGCGCGGCGCTCGTCGTTGAAGGTGTCGAGGAGGACGACGACGTGGTCGTCCTGCACGAAGGTGTCGATCGAGTCGCGGTCCATCAGGTGGGCGCGGATCTCCTGCGGCTTGGGATCATGGGCGCGGAAGGCGATGTAGACGTTGTCGCCGTCGTAGGTGACGAGGCCCTCGGTAGCGACCGGCGGCTCGACGTTGTCGCCCGGCGTCCACTCGTAGCGGACTGGTACCGAGGTCGCCGCCTGCCAGGCGGGCTCGTCGAGGACGCCGTCGATCTTGATCTCCGAGGCGGCGCGGGGGACCGGGAAGGTCTGGCGGGGGTCCGCCGCTGCGGGAGCGGCGGCCTCGGGCGCCGGCTCAGCGGGGGTCGGCGACGGGACGGGCTCTTGCGCGGCGGTGCGGCCGGCAAGGAAAGCCGCGAGGCTCAGGGCCGCGGCGATGGTCGGTAGGAGCCGGTGGTGCATGGATGCCTCCTGGGCTGGCGGGGAAACCTGGGAGCGTTTCGCCCGTTATCTCCCTCGTGGGACGGCAGTGTGCCCGAGGCCGCGCGTGGAGTCCTCAAGCTGGGCGGAGGAAACCCATAAGATTCTTCGGGGGACGCCCCAGCAGCCCATGACGCCCCGCGAGCACGCCTCGATCAGCCTTCACCCGGCCGCCGACACGGTGGTGGGCTTCGGGCCCTTCCGCTTCGACCGCGGCAACGGGTTGCTCTGGCGTAGCGGCGAAGAGCTGCCGCTGCCGCCGCGCGCGCTGGCGGTGCTCTCGGTGCTGGTCGAGCGCGCCGGCCGCGTGGTGGGCAAGAGCGAGCTGCTGCAGACAGCCTGGAACGGCGCCTACGTCACCGAGACGTCGCTGTCCGAAGCGGTGAGCCTGCTGCGGCAGACGCTGGGCGACGACTCGCAGCGGCCGGTCTACATCCAGACCGTGCACCGGCGCGGGTATCGGTTCATCGCGCCGCTGCGCGTCGAGGAAACGGCGTCACGCGCTGCGGTGTCGCCGCCGCGCGAGGGGTTGCCGCGACTGGCGGCGGTAGCGCCGCTGCCGCTCGACGGTGCAACTCCAGAAGCCGCAACTTCATTGGCGCTGCCGGCCGCAGCGGAGGTTGCGGTGCTGCCGCAGCCTCGGCGTCAGCGGACGCTGCGGTTGGTTGCGCTCTCCGCCGGCGTGGTCGCGCTCGTCGCGGCGGCGGTCGCGGGCGGCTTCCTCGCCGGTCGCGAGCGTCCCCGGCCCGTACCCGCGACGCCCACCCGCTTCGCCTTCCCGCCGCCCGCGGGCTGGAAGCTCGCCGGCTTCTGGCCCGGCCTCGCCGTCTCGCCCGACGGCCGGCGCATCGTCTTCGTCGCCTTCGACGCCAAGGTCCCTGTGGACAAGGACACCAAGACTCTCTTCGTCCGCGAGCTCGACAGCCTCACCAGCCGCCAGCTGCCGGGCACCAAGGGAGCCTACGCGCCGTTCTTCTCCCCCGATGGCCGCTCTGTCGCCTACTTCGCGGACCGCCAGCTCTGGCGGGTGGCGCTCTCCGGCGGGCTGCCGGTGGCGCTGGTGCCCGCGCTAGGCGAAGGCGCCAGTTGGGGCGACGACGACACCATCGTCTTCGCCTCCGGCCGCCCGACATCGCTCTACCGCATCGCCGCGAGCGGCGGCAAGCCGCGGCGCCTCACCACGCCCGAGCCGGGCCGCGGCGAGGTGGCGCACAGCTGGCCGCAGATCCTGCCTGGCGGCGGTGGCGTCGTCTTCACGGCCTGGTCGACGACCCTTCACGACGCTCGCGTCGAATGGTTATCGCTCAGCAACGGCGAGCGGCGCACCCTGGTCACCGGCGGCGCCGCCGCGCGCTACGCCGACGGGCGCCTGCTCTGGGCGCGGCCGAACGGCACCGTCGTCGCCGCACCGTTCGATCCGCGCACGGCCCGTCTCCTCGGCGAGCCGGCGCCGCTGCTCGCCGACGTGGTGCCACACCCCTTCTACGCGTTTGCCCAGCTGGCGGTGGGCGGCGACACGCTGGTCTACCTGCCCGGCACCGGGACGCCGATCGGCCAGCGCCGGCTCGCCCATCTCGACGGCGACGTCGAGCAGCCGCTGCCGACCCCGTCGCGCTTCTACCGCAACCTGGTGACGAGCCCGGGCGGCAAGCTCGCCGCCACCCTGCTCGACCGCGACCGCTCCGACGTCTGGATCATCGATCCGCGCGAGGGCGCGCTGCAGCGGCTCACCTTCGACGGCTTCAACATCGAGCCGGTCTGGTCGCCCGACGGCCAGTGGGTGGCCTACTCCTCGAATCGGCTGGGCCCCTTCAACGTCTTCCGCCGCCGCACCGACGGCAGCGCGCCGGCGGAACGGGTGATGACCAGCGCCCACCACCAACACCCGACGTCGTGGTCGCCCGACGGCCGCGAGCTGATGTTCGGCGACGTCGGCCCCGAGACCGGCTTCGACCTCTGGGTGCTCGACCTCGCGAGCGGCCGCACGCGCCCGCTCCTGCGCACGCCGGCCAACGAGATCTACGCCGCCTGGTCACCCGACGGTCGCTGGCTCGCCTGGTGCACCGACGAGAACGACCGCTGGGAGACGGTCGTCACCAGCTACCCCGACCTCGCCGGCCGCTGGCAGCTGTCGAGCGACGGCGGCTTCGACCCCTTCTGGTC
>DATNCU010000330.1:0-9358 GCA_035607145.1 Thermoanaerobaculia bacterium | reverse complement strand
CTCCGCGAAGACGCCCCCGTCCGACCAGGACTCGCCGCCGCCGCGCAGGCTCGCGTGCGTCTCGACGCCGCCGGGCGGGCCGGGGTAGAGCGCCAGCGGGTCCGGCGGCTGGTGCGGCGCGAAGAGGTCGAGGCTGCGGTCGTACATGTAGGCGAGCAGCTCGGCCGCGCCGGCCGCCACCGTCTTTTCGTCCGCGCCCTTGACCGTCACCCGCCAGGTCTCGCGCGTGCGCGGCCGCACGCGGTCGCGGAAGGTGGCGAAGTCGATCTGCAGCTTCTTCTCGTCCCACGGCACCAGCACTTGTGCCTGCTGCCGCATCAGCTGGTGGTCGCGCACGGCGGTGGCGGTCACCAGGATGCCGCCGCGCTCGGCGTCGCCGGCCGGGATGGAGAGCACCTGCGCGCCCTGCGACGACTCGACGACGCGCTTCTCGACCGGCGCGTCGCGGCGGTGGATCTCCACCACCAGCTGCTGATCCGGCAGGCCCGAGTGCACGAGCACGCGAATGGCGCTGCCGGCAGGCACCGAGGGCTTCTCGACGCGCAGCAGCTCGGGGAGGGCGAGCGGCGTCGCACCGGGCTCGACCACCAGCAGCTCGCGGCTGGTCTCGTAGGTGGCGCCGAACGGGTCGCGGGTGGAGTAGCGCAGGCGATAAGCACCGGCGGGGACGGCGGGCAGCGTCACTTCGGCGAGGCCCTTGTCGCCGTGCTTGACGTCGCCGTGTGCGACTTCGCCGCCGTCGGCCCACTCGTGGAGGATCGCCTCGGGCGATTCGTCGGTGTCCCAGCGCGGCCGCAGCCGGTCGCCGGGCGTCTCGTGGAAGCCGCGCCGGCGCGGGTTATCGGAAAACGGCTGGTCGGCGGGTAGGAGCGTCTTCTCCGGCTGCGCCAAGCGCACGAGCCGCCAGCTCGCGGCGCCGGCGCGCGGCGTGCCGTCGAGGTCGGTGCGCGTGAGCGTCACCTTGCCGGGCTCGCCGTGCAGGAAGAAGCCGGCCGCAGGCTCGATCGTCGCCTCGACGGCGACGAAGCCGAGCCGCACCGAGCGGTCGGCGCTGCGCGTCTCGCCGCCGTCGTCGGTGACCTCGGCGGTGACGAGGAAGCGGTAGGTGACGCCTTCGTCCTCCTTCTCGCGCTCGTCGGCCGCCGGCGTGAACTCGACCTCGAACTTGCCTTCGTCGTCGAGGGTCGCGGTACCCGCGGCGACCACCTGCGGCTCCGTCTCCCCGCCGCCGCCGAACCACCCCCACCAGTACGGGTAGACCGGCTGCCGGGAGACGTGCCAGCGCACGCTGCCCGCTGTCACCGGCAGCCCGAAGTAGTAGCGCGCCTCGCCGGGCAGCTTGGCGACGCGGTTGAGGCGCAGTGCCTCCTTGGGCTCCTGCAGCGTTACCTCGAAGGTGGGCCGCTTGTACTCTTCGACGCGCAAGCCGGTCTGGCCGCCGATCGACGAGCGCAGCATCCACGCGCCGAGCAGCCGCCCGGGCGGCACGGTGAAAGTGCCAGATGCGCTGCCGAAGCGGTTGGTAGTCACCGCTTGCGCGGCGACCTGCTGGCCGTTGGCGTCGAGCAGCTCGATCGTCAGCTCGCGGTCGTCGTCGACGCTCAGCTTGCTGCCGCTGCCGACGTAGGCCACCGCCTTCCAGCGCACTTCCTGGCCGGGGCGGTAGATGCTGCGGTCGGTGTAGAGCAGCGTGTTGGTGGCATCGTCGTCGCGCTGGTAGCGGCCGCCGTAGAAGGCCTGCGGGTCGAGCGCGAGGTCGTTGCCGTGGCGGGCGAAGACGAAGTGGGGGTTGTCGCTCTGCCACTTCAACGTCGCCTCGCCGGCGGCGTCGGTCTTGACGGTTTGCCGGAGGCGGTGGCCGCTGCTCCAGTCGAACTGCCAGAGCTCGACTGCGGCGCCGGCCACGGGCTTGCCGCTGCTGCCGAAGACTACGCGCGCCGCGATGCCGTCGTCGAACCGACGCGTGACCAGCACGAGGTCTCCGATGAGGATGTTGACGCTGGCGCGACGGTTGGCCGTGGCGCCGAACGCTTCCTTCGCCGAGGCGACGACGACGTAGAGGCCCGACTTGGTGAGCGGCGGGGTGACGAAGGTGCGGTGGTCGCGGTAATCGGGCGTCGGCGGCAAGTCGACGCTCCAGCTCGCCACCGGTTTCTTGGTTTGCACCAGGGTCTCGACTTCCTGCCATGCCGGCAGCAGGTTGTAGTCGCGCGCGCTCTTGATGCGGGCGTCGAAGTCGAAGGCATAGGCGCGGAACCAGAGCTTGGGCAGGTTGCGGTGAGTCACCTGGACGGAGCGCTTGCCGGGTCCGTCGCTCGCCATTGCCGCGAGCGAGTAGTCGGGCGCGGAGATCTGAGCCGCGAGTTGCTTGCAGAGCTTGCCGCCGACGCTCTCCGGATGCTTGGCGGCGCCGCGCAGCGCGATGTCGCGGGCCTGCACCAGCGCCTGCGGCTCGTCGAGCCCGCGCACCCATTCGGCGAGGGTGTGCATGCCGCGCGACCACCACGGGTGTTTGTCGCCGAGCTCGTCGAGGGCTTTTTCGAGCGCTGCGCGCAGCTTGGTGCGGTCGTCGGCGGCGTCGAAGTTGTCGTGGAGGTCGGCGAGGCGTTCGCGGCGTGCCTCGAAGGCGGCTTCTTCGCGGCGGGCGTCGCGGTGCCAGCGTTCGAGGTCGCCGAGCACGGCGGCGAGCTTGGTCAGCGGATGAGCCGGTGGGTCGGCGATGGTTTCGTCGGCGCTCTTGTCGCCCGGCTCGCCGGCGATGAGGCGGTCGAGCGGCAGCGTGTAGATCTCGTGGTTCTGCGCCGGCTCCCAGAGCGAGCTGTCGGCGAGGAGCTGGGCGAAGAGGTAGCTGGTGGCGTCGCGGAGGGTGCCGCGGATGCCTTTGGGGTAGTCGTTGGGAGCGATGAACTCGCCGACGGTGGTGACGGGGGTGTCGCCCCACGCAGCGCGTCCCTTCCAGGCGTCGAGGAAGGCCTTCTGCGCCTCGAGGTAGATCTGTTCGCGGGTCCACTGCTTGAGGTCGGTGACGGCGGTGGAGACGACTTCTTCGCGTTGCGCGATCTCCCAGCCGTAGGAGCGCTGGTAGACGACTAGGGCTTGGGCGTAGAAGAGGTCGAGGAGGGCGTGGGGGAGCGGGTCGTCGGGCCACGCGGTTTCGCGTAGGGTGCGCACGGCGGTCTCGTAGCCGTGGAGCGACATGCGGAGCTGGGTCTCGCGAATCAGCCCGCGCGCCCATTCGGGGTCGTCGCCGCGCTTCTGGGCTTCTTCGCGGATCTTGGTGGCGGCTTCGAGCGCGGCCTGCATCTTTTGTTCTTTCTGCAAGCGGTCGACTTCCTTCCATGCCGCTGTGGGAGCCGGGAACGCAGCGAGGGCCTGCGGCGGCGGAGTGCTCGCGGGGTGGGGTGGCTTGGGCTCGGAGGTTGTGGTGCCGGCGGCGAAAGCGCCGATGGTGGCGGCTAGGGCTAGGGTGGCGATGGCTGGGAGCGTGCGAGGGTGCAGGGTGGGCGTGCGCATCATGGGGAATTAGATACGGTGGCGCCGGAAAGGAGAACCTGGGGGAGCGCCTCGTTCGCGTTGTGGTGCGGCCGGGCGGGCCGGTGGGAGTGGCGGCGGCCCGTGCGCTCGGCCTGGCCCTACTAGCTCGGCGGCGGGGTCCGCGGCGGGCGCCGGCGAATCGCTCGCGTGGACACGAGCCAGCCTGAGGCCCCCGGCGGAACGACCGAAGTTCGCGAGATCGGGCAGTTGTGCCCCGCCTTTATGGGGGCCTCAGGCACCGCCGGCGCGTTCACCGCCGCGGACCCCGCCGCCAAGCAAGTAGGGTCCCCAGGCCGTGCTCTAGGGCCGCCGCCACTCCCACCGGCCCGCCCCGCCTAGCCACAACAAGCGAGCGGGAAGACAACACGAGAGCGGGTTTGTTGCTAGCGCACCTGTTCGCGAGTCTTCAGGAAGGTGATCTCGGGATGCTCTTCCATCGCTCGTTGAAGCCTCCACGCTGAGGAGGGGAGGAATACCGGGAGGCCGTCGTGGTCCTCGCCAGTTGCGCCTTCGTGGGCGTCCAGGAAGCGCTGCAGCTCTCGGTGATCTTTCGCTTCGAGCCAGCGGGCGGTGTGGATCGCCGTGCCCTCGAAGCGGACTTCCATGTCGTACTCGGTGCGTACGCGGTCGGCTAGCACCTCGAACTGTAGGGCGCCGGCGACGCCGACGATCCATTCGTTGCCGATCTTTGGGCGGAAGACTTGCGCGGCACCTTCTTCGGCGAGCTGAACCAGCGCGCGGCCGAGGTGCTTGGCGCGCATGGGGTCGATGGGGCGGACGCGCTGCAGCAGCTCGGGGGCGAAGCTGGGGATGCCGGTGAAGTGAAGGTCTTCGCCCTCGGTAAGGGCGTCGCCGATGCGCAGGTTGCCGTGGTTGGGGATGCCGACGATGTCGCCCGGCCAGGCTTCCTCGGCCAGCTCGCGTTCGCGGGCCAGGAACAGCAGGGGGTTGTGCACCGGCAGTTGCTTGCCCGAACGGACGTGCTTGAGCTTCATGCCGCGGCGGAATTGGCCCGAGCAGACGCGGACGAAGGCGATGCGGTCGCGGTGCTGGGGGTCCATGTTCGCCTGGATCTTGAAGACGAAGCCGGTGACCGCCTCTTCGAGCGGCGACACCGCGCGCTCCACCGTCGGCTGCGGGCGCGGCGGCGGGGCCAGCTCGGCGATCGAGGTGAGCAGCTCGCGGACGCCGAAGTTGTTGAGGGCGCTGCCGAAGAAGACCGGGGTCTGGTTGCCGGCGCGGTAGTCGTCGAGGTCGAGCGGCGGGCAGAGGCCGCGCGCCAGGGAAACCTCCTCGCGCAGGTTCGCCACCGCCTCGTCGGGCAGCCGTTGCTCGAGCAGTGGGTCGTCGAGGCCGCGCACCAGCTCGCCCTCCTCGCGCACCGTGCCCCGCGCGCCCCCCCGCATCAGCAGCAGCCGGTCGTGACGCAGGTCGTAGGCGCCGAGGAAGGTGCGCCCCTGGCCGATCGGCCAGCTCGCCGGCGTCGCCACCAGTTGCAGTGTCTGCTCGATCTCGTCGAGCAGCTCCAGGGGCTCGCGGCCCTCGCGGTCGAGCTTGTTGACGAAGGTGACGATGGGGACGTCGCGCAGGCGGCAGACCTCGAACAGCTTGCGCGTCTGGGTCTCGATGCCCTTGGCTGCGTCGAGGACCATCACTGCCGAGTCGACGGCGGTGAGCGTGCGGTAGGTGTCCTCGCTGAAGTCCTCGTGGCCCGGGGTGTCGAGCAGGTTGAAGGCGAAGCCGTCGTGCTCGAAGGTCATCACCGAGGAGGCAACCGAGATGCCGCGCTCGCGCTCGACCTTCATCCAGTCGGAGCGGGCGCGACGCTGCTCGCCGCGCGCCTTGACCGCGCCGGCGAGCTGGATGGCGCCGCCATAGAGCAGCAGCTTCTCGGTGAGCGTGGTCTTGCCGGCGTCGGGGTGCGAGATGATCGCGAACGTCCGCCGCCGCGCCACTTGCTGCTCGAGCTCGCTCATCGGGCGCGGGAGGGTATCAGGTGGCGGCCCGCGCGTGGCGCTACGCGCGTGATCGCGTGTGGCGCGCTAGGCGCGGGGACGCGTGCGCAGCAGCTTGTGCAGGTTGGTGGCGAGCCATTTCTCGGCCGCGACGAAGGCGGGCAGCTCGCGCTCGCGGCGACGGAACTCGGGGCCGTGGAGACAGCGGCGGCCGCCGCTCTCCTTGGCCGGCATCGCCGCATGCAGCATTTCGTGATGCACGACCGCCTCGACGAAGAGCCGCGGCACCCACGATTGATCGAGCGCGGGGTGAACGCGGATGAGGTTCTCGCGGGCGTCGAAGCTGCCGAGGCGGATGGTGCGGCGGCGGCCGCGCAGCGACGACCAGCGGCCCCAGGTGATGTCGGGCTCGACGCGGCTGCGGAACCAGCGGCGGTTCAAGGTGTCGCGGATGGCGGCGAGGTCGTGCCAGGCGCCCTCGGTGCGGTGCTCGGGGGGATTGATCGGTGCCGCCGCCTTGCCGTTGTCTTGCCGCCAGGTGTCGACGTGGGCGCGCAGGCGGCGGAGTGCCTCGCGGCGGTGCTCGCCGCCGCAGCCGATGGCGAATGCCGCGGCCGCCTCCAGCGCGTCGCGGTCGGCGTCGACGAAGGCGCGGTGGAGACGCAGCTTGAGGCGGCTGCCGTGGCGGCTCGTCGAGAGCAGCACCGAGCGGTTGTCGGTCAAGGTGAGGCTCGCGAGCGGCACTCGGCGCGCCACCAGCTTGCGCGCGAGCCGCTGCGCCTGTTCCTCGCGCACCGCCGCGCGCAGGCGGGCGGGGACGCGGATCTCAGGCCCCGGCGGCGGCGGTGTCGGCTCGGAGTTGGGGAAGAGGCGCAGCTGCAGCCACTGGGCAAGACCGCGGCGCTTTCCCCGCTCCGGCGGCGCCGCGGGCGACGGCGCCTGTCTGCTCTGCTTTCGGCTGTTCACGGACGCTGCTCCGACTCTGCTGGGCTTGGTCTGCCTGTTTGGTACTCCGTGTCGAACTGCTTCAGCGCATCTGGGATCTGGAGGATCAGTAGCGATAGTGCTCCGGCTTGTACGGCCCCTGCTCGGGGACGCCGATGTACTCGGCCTGCTTCGGCGTCAGCTGGGTGAGGCGCACGCCGAGCTTGTCGAGGTGCAGCCGCGCCACCTCCTCGTCGAGCCGCTTGGGGAGCACGTAGACCTTGCGCTCCAGCTTGGCGCCGTTCTCCTTGAGCTCGAGCTGGGCGAGCACCTGGTTGGTGAACGACGCCGACATGACGAAGCTGGGGTGGCCGGTGGCGCAGCCGAGGTTCATCAGGCGGCCCTCGGCGAGCACCAGGATGCTGTGGCCGTCGGGGAAGACCCACTCGTCGTACTGCGGCTTGATGTTGACGTGCTTGATGCCGGGGTGCTTGGCGAGCCCGGCCATGTCGATCTCGTTGTCGAAGTGGCCGATGTTGGCGACGATGGCCTTGTCCTTCATCCGCGCCATCTGGGCGACGGTGACGACGTCGCGGTTGCCGGTGGCGGTGACGAAGACGTCGGCGGTCTCGATCACCTCGTCGAGCGGCCGCACCTCGTAGCCCTCCATCGCGGCCTGCAGCGCGCAGATGGGGTCGATCTCGGTGACGACGACGCGGGCGCCCTGGCCGCGCATCGCCTGCGCGCACCCCTTGCCGACCTCGCCGAAGCCGCAGACGACGGCGACCTTGCCGGCGAGCATCACGTCCGTGGCGCGGTTGAGGCCGTCGATCACCGAGTGGCGGCAGCCGTAGATGTTGTCGAACTTGCTCTTGGTGACCGAGTCGTTGACGTTGATGGCGGGGAAGAGGAGGGTGCCGGCGTTCTGCATCTGGTAGAGGCGGTGGACGCCGGTGGTGGTCTCCTCGCTGACGCCGTGGCAGGTCGCCGTGGTGCGCTGCCAGCGGCCGGGGTTGCTCACCAGCTCGCGGCGGAGGAGGTCGAGGATAACGCGCCATTCCTCGGGCTCGTTCTCGGCGTCGTAGTCGGGGACCCTACCCGCGAGCTCGTACTCGAGCCCCTTGTGGAGCAGCAGCGTGGCGTCGCCGCCGTCGTCGACCAGCTGGTCGGGGCCGCCGCCGTCGGGCCACAGCAGCGCCTCGTTGGTGGCCCACCAATACTCGTCGAGTGTCTCGCCCTTCCAGGCGAACACCGGAATGCCGCGCGGGTCGGCGACGGTGCCGCCGGTCTCCGGCCGGCCGACGACCACCGCGGCCGCCGCCTGGTCCTGCGTCGAGAAGATGTTGCACGACACCCAGCGCACGTCGGCGCCGAGGTGGGCGAGCGTCTCGATGAGCACCGCGGTCTGGACGGTCATGTGCAGGCTGCCCATGACGCGGGTGCCGGCGAGCGGCTGCTGCTTGCCGTACTTCTCGCGCACCGCCATCAAGCCGGGCATCTCCTGCTCGGCGAGGCGGATCTCCTTGCGGCCGAGCTCGGCAAGGGCGAGGTCGGCCACCTTGAAGGGAACGCGGCCGACGTTGCTGGCGGCCGTGAAGGGATGGATCTGTTCGCTGACCGCGAGAGTCATCTAGGCTCCTCCGGATATTCGGGCTTCGGCGGTGGCTTGATTGCGGCCGCCGCGGGTGGTGCGGCGTCCCGCCCCGAGTGGGGCTTATGGGCGCATGCTATCAGGGGCCCGCTCCCGCTCCGCAGGACGGAAGGCCGGGTCGCAGCGATGTCACAGCGGCGCCTCGCGGGGTAGCGGCACGGCGGTTGCGACATCGCCCTGCGGCGATCAGACAGACCCACAGCGCTCAGCGCGGATCTCCAGCCTTTTCTGCAATTTGGCTTTCCTGTGGAGTGGGGGTGGCTCATAGGGCCTACGCCACGCGTCCATAGGAACGATGAACCGCGCCAACTCCAGCCGACCCGCTAGGTCCCTTCGGATGACCCGTTGATGACGGATCCGGGCGCCCTCCAGCCGCCGCCCGCCCGCCGCAAGTACGTGCCGGCGGTCGGCCCGCGGCTCTCGAAGCTGCTCTTTGTCGTCTTCGGGCTCTTTGCTCTGCTCTCGGTCAACTCCGTCTATCTGCTGGCGGTGCGGCTGCTCGAGAAGTCGAGCGGCAAGGCCTACCAGAACTGGTTCTACCTGGTGAGCTTCCTCGTTCACCTGGTGCTCGGGCTGCTGATCGTGGTGCCGGTGATCGTCTTCGGCATCGCGCACATCCGCAACGCGTGGAGTCGGCCGAACCGGCGCGCCGTGCGCGTCGGCATCGGCTTGTTCGCCACCGCGCTGGTGCTGCTCGCCTCCGGCATCGTGCTCACGCGCATCGAAGGCGTGGTGGAGGTCAAGGACCCCGCGGTGCGCTCGGTCGCCTACTGGCTGCACGTGATCACGCCGCTGCTCGCGGCGTGGTTGTTCGTGCTGCACCGGCTCGCGGGCCGCCGCATCAAGTGGAAGGTGGGGCTGCGCTGGGCGGTGGTGGGCGGCGCCGTCGCCGCCGTCATGCTGCTGCTGCACTCGCAGGATCCGCGGCGGTGGGACGTCGCCGGCCCCAAGTCAGGCGAGCGCTACTTCTTCCCCTCGCTCGCGCGCACCGCCACCGGCAACTTCATTCCGGCGAAGGTGCTGATGGCCAACGGCTACTGCGCCCAGTGCCACGGCGACGCCCATCGAGCCTGGCAGCAGAGCGTGCACCGCTTCAGCTCCTTCAACAACCCGCCCTACCTGTTCTCGGTGCGCGAGACGCGCCAGGTGTCGCTGCGGCGCGACGGCGACCTGCGGGCGGCGCGCTGGTGCGCCGGCTCCTCGATCGTGTAGTCGGCGTTGCCGCGCACGCTGTTGACGTGGGTGATCGAGTGGCAGGTGGTGCAGGTGATCCCCGCCTGCGCGGTGGGATCGT
>DATNCU010000323.1:0-5365 GCA_035607145.1 Thermoanaerobaculia bacterium | reverse complement strand
CCCCCAGGAACCGATGTAGTCGATATAGCGCTTGCCGTCCGCATCCCAGAAGTAGGGGCCTTCGGCTTTGGTAATGAAGCGCGGCGTGCCGCCCACTGAGCGGAAGGCGCGCACCGGCGAGTTGACGCCGCCGGGCATCACCCGGCAGGCACGCTCGTAGATGCTTTGACTCACTCCTCCCACCCGCGCGCGAGCAGCGCGGCCGCCTCGCGCGCGGCGTAGGTGAGGATCCAGTCGGCGCCGGCGCGGCGGATGGCGACGAGCGACTCCATCATCACGCGGTCGTAGTCGAGCCAGCCGTTCGCCGCCGCCGCCTTGAGCATCGCGTACTCGCCGCTCACGTGGTAGGCGGCGAGCGGCAGGTCGAAGCGCTCGCGCAGCGCGGCCAGCACGTCGAGGTAGGCCATCGCCGGCTTGACCATCAGCACGTCGGCACCTTCCTCGACGTCGAGCGCCACCTCGCGCAGCGCCTCGCGCTTGTTCGCCGGGTCCATCTGGTAGCTGCGGCGATCGCCGAACGACGGCGTCGAGCCGGCGGCCTCGCGGAAGGGGCCGTAGAAGCCGGAGGCGAACTTCGCGGCGTAGGCGAGCAGGATGGTGTCCGCGAGCCCCGCGTCGTCGAGCGCGCGACGGATGGCGCCGACGCGGCCGTCCATCATGTCGGAGGGGGCCACCACATCGGCGCCGTTCCTCGCCAGCGACACGGCTTGCTTGGCGAGGTTCTCGACCGTGACGTCGTTGTCGACGCTGCCGTCTTGCCGCAGCACGCCGCAGTGGCCGTGGTCGGTGTACTCGCAGAAGCAGACGTCAGCGATGCGCAGCATGCCGGGCACTTGCCCACGCAGCGCCCGCAGCGCCCGCTGCACGATTCCGTCGTCACTCCACGACAAGCTGCCGACCGCGTCCTTGCTCTCCGGGATGCCGAAGAGGATCACCGCTGGCACCCCCTCGTCGAAGGCCGCCGCGGCAGTCGGGACGATGCGGTCCACCGATTGCCGCGCCACGCCCGGCATCGAGCCGATCGGCTGCTCGACGTTCTCGCCGGGGCAGACGAAGAGTGGCAGCACGAGGTTGGCGGCCGAGAGCCGCGTCTCGCGCACCATGCGGCGCAGCAGCGGCGTGCGGCGAGTGCGGCGCAGGCGGACGGCGGGGTAGCCCATTCAGGTAGACACCAAACCCATTCAGGTAGATACCAAACCAGCGGGAGTTGTACCACAGCGCGCCGGCGCAGCCGGCCCTAAAATGGCGACCCCGCCAACGTCCACCTCAGGAGGGTTCATGCTGAAGCGACTCGCCTTGGCTTCCGCCTTCGCCGCGCTCCCGCTCGCCGCTGCTTCGCTCCTCCTCGCCGCCGAGCCGACGCCGGCGCCGACTCCCACGCCGGAGCCGTCGATCGTGCTCAAGGCCGCGCGGCTCTTCGACGGCACCTCCGACAAGCTGTTGACTCCCGGCGTCGTGGTGGTGACAGGCGGCAAGATCGCTGCGGTCGGTGCCGACGTCGCCGTGCCCGCCGGTGCCCGCGTCGTCGACTTGGGCGACGCCACGCTGCTGCCCGGTCTCATCGACGCCCACGTCCACTTGACCAGCGAGGCGTCGGAGAACTGGTACCGCGACTTCGCCAACGGCATCCTGCAGCTGCCGCCGGAGAAGGCGCTGCTCGCCATCCCTTACGCCAAGCGGACGCTCGAGGCCGGCTTCACCACCGTGCGCAACGTCGGCGCCGACGACTACATCGACGTCGGCCTGCGCAACGCCATCGCCGCCGGCGTGGTTCCGGGACCCCGCATGCTCACCGCAGTGCACGCCGTCGGCTCCACCGGCGGCCACGGCGACGGTCCGCCGGCGGACCCCAACCTCATCCACCCCTTCGGCCCGCTCGAGGGTGTCTGCAACGGGCCAGACGAGTGCCGCGCCGCCGTGCGCTACCAGATCAAGTACGGCGCCGACGTCATCAAGGTGATGCCCTCGGGCGGCGTGCTGTCGCTCGCCGATCCCGTCGACAACCCGCAGCTGACCGAGGCGGAGATGGAGGCGATCGTCGGCGAAGCGCACGCCTGGGGCCGCAAGGTGGCGGCGCATTGCCACGGCGACGCCGCGGCGCGGGTGGCGATCGAGGCCGGCGTCGACTCCATCGAGCACGGTTCCTTCATCAAGCCCGAGACGCTGTCGCTGATGAAACGCAAGGGGGTCTACCTGGTGCCGACGCTGTTGGCAGGGGAGACGGTGGGGAAGAAGGTCGCGAGCCTGCCGCCGGCCATCGCCGCCAAGGCGAAGGCGGCGCTCGCCGGACGCACCGAGATGTTCCGCAACGCGCTGCGCCTCGGCGTGCCGATCGCCTTCGGCACCGACTCGGCGGTCTCGCCGCACGGCCAGAACGGCCAGGAGTTCGCGCTGATGACCGGCCTTGGCATGACGCCGATCGCGGCGCTGCGCTCCGCCACCAGCGCGGCGGCCGACCTGCTCGGTGTCGCCGACACGCTCGGCACGTTGCAGAAGGGCAAGACCGCCGACGTCGTCGCGGTACCCGGCAACCCGCTCACCGACATCCACGTCATGGAAAAGCCGGTGCTGGTGATGAAGGAGGGGAAGCTCTACGTCGAGCCGTAGGGGAAAGTAGCGCGGCGCGTCCGTCTATCCGTCCGTCTATACACAGCGGAAGGGGAACCCATGCCCACGCGCATCCTCGACGACGACATCGTCAAGCTCTACGACGCCGAGACCGGGAAGAAGCTCGCCGCCACTCTCTTCTGGGGCGACGAGATCGAGGAGGTTGGGCCGGGCGTCTTCCGCATCTGGCGCACCGAGTTCGACGCGCAGACGGGCTTCAAGCTCGTCCCGCAGGACGTGGTCCCCAAAAAGAACAAGCAGCTCCGCTTCCGCGAGGAGCCGCTGCTCAAGGTGCGCTTCGTCGACGTCGGGCAGGGCGACGCCACGATGATCGAGACGCCGGGCGGCGAGCGCATCCTCCTCGACGGCGGCGAGGGGCCGTGGATCCGGCGCTACCTGCGGGTGGCCTTCGCTCACCTGCTCAAGGACGGCCCGGTCGACCTCGCCGCCATCGTCGTGAGCCACGGCGACGCCGACCACTTCGCCGGCCTCACCGAGCTCGTCGACCACAAGAGCGGCGGCAAGCGGCTCGTGCAGACCAAGCTCGTCCTCCACAACGGCCTCGCCAAAGGCAGCGCCGAGCGCGACGTCGAGGTCTTTGGCGAGACGGTGAAGGTCGGCAAGAAGACTTTCGTCACCGACCTGGTGGGCGACCTTCGCCAGGTGCCGGACGAACGCCTCAACAAGCCCTTCAAGGATTGGAAGGCGGCGCTGCGCTCGCTCGGCGACGACGTCGGCGACCTCGAGATCCGCCGCACCTTCTACGACGACGACCCGTTCGCCTTCATCGACTCGACGAAGATCGAGGTCATCGGCCCCATCGTCGAGCAAGTCGACGGCAAGGATGCGCTGCCCTTCCTGAAGACGCCGGGCGGCTCGTCGCTCTCGGCGTCGCACACCGTCAACGGCCACTCGATCGTGCTGCGGCTCACGCACGGCAACGTCCGCTTCCTCTTCGGCGCCGACCTCAACGAGGAATCCGAGGAGGCGCTGGTGGAGCGGGTGCAGCGCGACGGCCGCTCGCTCGAATCCGAGGTGCTCAAGGTCCCCCACCACGGCAGCGCCGACTTCAGCCCCCGCATGCTGGAGAAGGTGCGCGCGGTGGTGAGCGTCGTCAGCTGCGGCGACGAGAACTCGACGAAGGAGTACATCCACCCGCGCGCCGGCCTCGTCGGGGCACTCGGCAAGTACTCGCGCTCCTCGGTCGAGCGCCCGCTCGTCTACGCCACCGAGATGGTGGCCTTCTTCCGCCGCCTCACCAACGCCACCCAGCAGCTCGACAAGCCGGACGCGCAGGGCAACCGCGAGCGCAAGGTCCTCAACCCCTACGAGAAGAGCGCCTTCGGCATCGTCCACGTGCGCTCCGACGGCGAGCGCAGCCTGGTCGCCACCCACAGCGGCAAGGACGACCAGAAGGAGAGCTACGTCTTCCGCACCGATCCGCTCGGCAACGTCAGCTTCGAGGAGCCGTCGATCCTCTGAGGCCGCCGGGGCCCGCGCCCGTCACTTGCACCTGATCGGCTTGGTCTTCCCCGCCAGCAGGTCGGTCGACTCGCCGAAGCGCACGGTGATCTTGTGCGGCTTGCCGTCCCTCAGGTTGGCGGGGATGGGCCAGGCGAAGCCGTGGCGGCCATCGCCGCGCGCACCCACGAGGTCGGGGCGCAGGACGTTGGCCGGTACCGTCGCGGCATAGACGTTGTCGACCAGGACCTCGACGTTGAGCGGCGAGTTGGGGAACGTGGGGTCCCATGCCCAGCCGCGGACCTCCGTGCAGCTCGTCGTCTCCTGCTTGCCCTGCAGCGCGCAGCTGCTCGCCGGGCCGCCGAAGGTCGGCGGCAGCACGGCGCCCTCGTCGGCCCAGTAGTAGAGGAACCAGCGCCCGAGCTGGACGTCGACCATCTCGGCGTAGGTGCGCCCGTCGGAGATCTGCGCCACCACGACGTTGGGCTCGACGATGGTGCGGCTCGCGTCCTTGAGGAACGCCGCGTCGCGGATGTAGTAGCTCCACGCCGCGCCAGTGGGGTGCGCCGGCGGCGCCCAGACGCGGCCGGTCGGCCTCCACAGCAGCCCGATCTCCGCCGGACCGCCCTCGGACTGCCACTCGGCGATGAAGCCCGGACCCTCCGCCTTCTCGACCAGCAGCCGAAGCTTGCCGTCGCTCGTGCGGCCGATGTCGGAGATGAGGAAGGGCGCCTTGACGAGCCCTTCGAAGGTGACGCAGCCGTCGTGCGCGTTGGCGGCGACGCTGAGGTTGGCGGCCACCTTGTTGCGCAGGAAGCCCGACGGGCAGGCGGGGTAGTTGCCGTCCTTGTGGTAGAGGAAGAGGTCGCCGTTGGGGTGCAGCGTCAGCACCGGGTCGATGCCGCTGCCGCGCCCCTGGCAGCTGGCGATGGCGCCGCAGGCAGGGTTGATCGGTTTCACCCACGTGTTGGTCACCTGCGAGGCGGCGGCGCGGGTGACGAGGTCGGCAAGGTCGAGGCGGCTCACGCGGTCGGTGTTGGGCTTGTGGAAGGGCAGGAAGGTGGTGGTGAAGCCGATCCGCCATTTGCCGCCGTAGAAGATCGCCGACGGGAAGCCGAGCTCGGCCTCCTTGCGCTTCTTCTGAGCGCCGAAGTCGTTCGTCGCCCAGAGACCGCGGAAACGCGGCGTGGCGTTGCGGCCGGCGGCCGGGTAGTTGAGCGAAAAGATGGCCTCCCAGTGTCCCTTGCCCAGGCAACAGCGGCCGGCGCCGACGAGCAGCGTCACGTCGCCGTTGGGG
>DATNCU010000317.1:0-2966 GCA_035607145.1 Thermoanaerobaculia bacterium | reverse complement strand
GCAAGCGAAACCTTATCAGAGACTTAGCCGGTTGTCCAGCGCTCCTGACCGCGCGTGACGGCGGCTATACTGCCGCGATGCCGCCCGGCCCCGTGCGCAACCAGCCGATCTGCACCTGGCGCGAGGGGGACTTCGTGCAGGGCTTCGCCTTCCTCGCCAAGAAGGAGCAGCGGCAGGACCGTAAGGGCAATTCCTACTTGCACCTGGAGCTGCAGGACAGCAGCGGGGCGATCGTGGCCAAGGTGTGGGCGGAGAGCCAGGCCATGGTGGGGCGCTTCGAGGCCCCCTCCTACGTGGCCGTCGAGGGGGTCGTCCAGCGCCACCGCGAGGAGCTGCAGCTCAACGTCCGCCGCTGCCGCGCCGCCGGCGAGGACGACCGGCGCTACGGCTTCGACGAGGCGCTGCTCGTCCCCACCACCCGCGAGGACCTCGACGTGCTGTGGGCGCGGCTGCTCTCCACCCTCGACCGCGTCGAGCGGCCGCCCCTGCGGCGCCTGGTCGAGGAGACGCTGGCCGTGCACGGCGCCGCCCTACGCGAGCACCCGGCGGCCAAGTCCATCCACCACGCCTGCCGGGGCGGGCTGCTCGAGCACGTGGTGTCGATGCTGGAGCTGATGACGCGGGTCTGCGAGCACTACCGCGAGCTCGACCGGGACCTGCTGCTCGTCGGCGTCCTCTTCCACGACCTCGGCAAGGTCCGCGAGCTCGCCGTCATGCCGGGCGGCGAGTACACGCGCGAGGGGCGGCTCGTCGGCCACATCGTCATCGGCCGCGACCTGCTGCGCGAGCGCTGCGCCGCCATCCCCGACTTCCCCGCCGACCTGCAGCTGCTGCTCGAGCACCTCGTGCTTTCTCATCAAGGGACCCGCGAGTTCGGCTCGCCGGTCGAGCCGATGACGGCCGAGGCCATGGTGCTGCACTTCGTCGACGACCTCGACTCCAAGCTCGACCAAGTGCGGCGGGCGAAGCAGACCGCCTCCGGCTTCCAGTTCCTGCGCCCGATGGGGCGCCACTTCTTCCTCGGCGAGCCGCCGCCGCCGAGCGAGGTTCCGCCCGAGGCGGAGCTGGTCGAGGAGCGGGTGCCGGTGCAGCCGGCGCTGCCGGGGCTGCTGCCCGAGGACTGAAGGCCGTCGGCGGCTACTCGCCGCCGCCGGAGCTGGAGCCCGAGCTGGAGCTGGAGCTAGAGCCAGAGTTGGAGCTGGAGGTCGAGGCCGAGCTGGAGCCGGAGCCGCTGGCACCGCTGCTCGCCGCCGACGTGCTCTCGCCGCCCGCTTTGCTCTCGCCCTTGCCCGCCTCGCTCGACGACTTCTCGCCGCCGCCTTCCTTCGCCCCGCCCTCCTTGCCGCCGCCTTCCTTGCTCGCCCCCCCGCCGCCGCCCTTGCGCGCATAGTCGGTGACGTACCAGCCGGAGCCCTTGAACTGCACGGCCGGCGAGGAGATCAACCGCTTGAGCGGCCCGCCGCAGCGCTCGCAGGTGGTGAGCGGCGCGGCGCCCATGTTCTGCAGCGTTTCGCTGCGGTTGCCGCACTGCTGGCACTGGTATTCGTACAGAGGCATCGAAGGGAGCTCCGGGTGGGGCTAGCCCGAGCCCGCGGGCTCGGTGCGCAGCCGCAGCTTCACCACCCCGGGGCGCTCGGCGACGCGGCGGCGGATCAGGTGCAGCACGTGGTAGGCGTAGATGATGCGGGCGTTCTCGGCCGGCGAGAAGGGCCCGCGCGTGCAGACGTCGTAGAGGGTGCGCTTGCCGTCGACGAGGCGGAGCAGCTGGAGCTCGGGCTCCTCCATCGCCACCTCGATCAAGTCCTCGGTCTTCCAGATCGGCTCGAACTGCGTCTCCTTGCGGCCCAGGCGCGCCACCAGCGCCTTGGCGTCGGGCGTCCGCTTGACGCCCTGCAGGATGACCTGCCGCATCGGCAGGTGGATGCGCACCATGTCAGCCTCTTCGAAGTCGCCGATCGAGAAGGCGACCTCGCCCGCTTCCCAGGCGAAGAGGCTCCACACCACCGACCGGATCTGCTCCTGGATCGCCTCGTACAGCTTCTGCGGCGAGAGGATGCCGTTCTCGATGAGCAGCTCGCCGAGCCGCTTGTCGGGGCTGTTTGCGCGCAGCCGGTCGGTGAGGGTGAACTCGCCGGCGTCGATGCGGCCGGTGCGGTGGAGGAAGACGCCGAGGCTGTCCTGCCGGTCGGTCGAGGAGGCGTGGATGACGGCGCCGTCGCGCAGGAAGACGCGCTTCAGTACGTCGCCTTGGCTGCACTCGACGACGCCGGGGACGCGATGCAGGTAGACCGTGTACAGCATCTCGGGCAGCGCGTTCTGCCCGAGCTCGCCGCGATACTGGTACCGTCTCGGCTGCTGCTGGTCGGGGTCTGCCATTGGAGTAAACGAGCTAAGTGGTTGCAGAAACGGGAAATGCCCCTGCGCGACGACCGCGAAACGAGGTCCAGCAGTATACCGCGGAGGCGGCGGTGATCTCGCCCGATGAGGCGTGGGAGCGCCTCGCCGCTCACCTCGACGCGCTGCCGGCACGACGGACGGCGCTCGGCGACGCCGCCGGGCGGGTGTTGGCGCAAGGGGTGCGAGCCGCGGTCGACGTGCCCTTCGCCGACGTCTCGGCGATGGACGGCTACGCGCTGGGCGGCGAGGTCGAAGCGGGCGCCAGCGTACCGGTGCTCGGGCGCGTCGCCGCCGGCGAGAACGCCGAGCTCGTGGTGTCGCGCGGCAGCGCGGTGCGCATCATGACCGGCGCCGCGATGCCCCCCGGGGCCGATCGCATCGTGCCGATCGAGGAGACCGACGGCGGCCGCGAGACGGTGGTGGTGCGCGTACCGCCTTCCGCCGGTGCGCACGTGCGGCGGCGCGGCGAGATCCACCGCGCCGGCGATCCGCTGCTGCCGGCGGGGCATCGACTCACGCCCGGCGCGCTGGCGCTGCTCGCCACCAACGGCATCGGTGAGGTGGCGGTG
>DATNCU010000315.1:0-2418 GCA_035607145.1 Thermoanaerobaculia bacterium | reverse complement strand
CCGAAGCGCCGACGGCGACGCCGGTAGTCGGCGCGCCCGCTTCAGCCGCAGCAGCCGCGCCTGCGCCTCCCGCTCCGCCCACCGCCTCCCGCGGCCCCCTCGCTGCCAGCACCGGCGTGGAGATACAGCCCTCAGGCACCGTCGCCACTCCCGAGCTGCGGCCGAGCGACCCCGGTACCGCCACTCTCGGCGAGCTCTATCTGCGCCAGGGCTACGTGCGCGAGGCGGAGGAGATCTTCAAGCAGGTGCTGGCGCGCGACGCCGAGAACGAGGCGGCGCTCGCCGGCCTCGAGGCGATCGGCCGCAAGCGGGCGCAGAAGCTCACCGCCGCCGAGCTGATCGCCGGCGACGAAGAGGGCGAGGGCGAGGTGCGCGGGCTCACCGCCCGCAAGATCCAGCTACTCAGCCGCTACCTCGGCAAGCTGCGGCGCGGGGCGTGACCTGATGTTCCTCGAACGGCTCAACAGCATCACCGACCGCATCGACGGCGCGGTGGCGCTGTCGCTGGTGGCGGCCGACGGCATCCCCGTCGAGTCGGTCAACACCGACCCCGCCCTCGACCTCGAGGTGCTGGCGGCCGAGCTCATCGCGCAGGTGCGAGTGATCTCCGACGACCACCGCGAGCTCAACGTCGGCGAGGTGCGCCAGCTCGCCGTCTCCACCGACCGTTTCACCCTCATGGTCGCCAACGTCGCCGAGGGGTACTATCTCCTGCTGGTGCTGGGCGAGAGCTCGAGCTACGGGCGTGCCCGCTTCGAGCTGCGCCGCGCGCGCCTGCTGTTCGAGCACGACCTGATCTGAGCTCTCCGCTCGGCGACGGCCGAACGAGGGCGGTGCTTTCCCTTTCGTCTTGTGAAGACTCTTTTGAAGGCAGCGAGGAGGCCGGATGCTGAGCTTCGAGCAGATCAAAGAGCTCATCGAGATGGTGGCCAAGCACCGGCTGCACGGCCTCGAGCTCGAGCGCTCGGGCTTCAAGCTCTCGATCTCCGGCGAGGCAGCGGCCGCCGCGGCGCCGCCGCCCCGCGCCGCCACTGAGGCGGCACCGGCCGCCGCAGCGGGCGCGGCCGCTCCCGCCGCCGCCGCAGGACCCGCCTCTCCCGCCGCCCCGCCACCGCCGGCCGCCGAAGCACTTCCCAGCAACGCGCACGTGGTGCGCTCGCCGATCGTCGGCACCTTCTACGCCGCGCCCTCGCCCGACGCCGAGCCCTTCGTGCGCGTCGGCGACCGCGTGCGCGTGGGACAGGTGCTGTGCATCGTCGAGGCGATGAAGCTGATGAACGAGATCGAGTCCGACGTCGCCGGCACGGTGCTGCAGATCTCGGTGAAGAACGCGCAGCCGGTGGAGTACGGCGAGCCGCTCTTCACCATCGCTACCGACTGACGCATGCCGATGTTCCGCAAGGTCCTCATCGCCAACCGCGGCGAGATCGCCCTGCGCGTCATCCAGGCCTGCCGCGAGCTGGGCGTGCAGACGGTGGCGGTGTACAGCACCGCCGACCGCGAGAGCCTGCACGTCGTCTACGCCGACGAGGAGGTCTGCATCGGCCCGCCGCCCTCGACCGAGAGCTACCTCAACGTCAGCAGTATCATCGCCGCCGCCGAGATCACCGGCGCCGACGCCATCCACCCCGGCTACGGCTTCCTCTCCGAGAACGCCCACTTCGCCGAGGTGTTGCGCGACTGCCGCCTGGCCTGGATCGGGCCGCCGCCGGAGGTCATCCGCATGATGGGCGACAAGGCGCAGGCGCGCGAGACGGCGCGCCGCGCTGGCGTGCCGGTGCTGCCCGGCAGCAAGGAGCCGCTCGCCGACGCCGAGGAGGCGACGCGCCTCGCCGGCGAGGTGGGCTACCCGGTGATCCTCAAGGCCTCGGCCGGCGGCGGCGGCCGCGGCATGCGCATCGTCGAGAACGCCGAGCAGCTCCCCGGCCTGCTCGCCACCGCCAGCGAGGAGGCGAGCAAGGCCTTCGGCGACGGCTCGGTGTACCTCGAGAAGTACCTCACCGCGCCGCGCCACATCGAGCTGCAGGTCTTCGGCGACCAGCACGGCAACGTCATCCACGTCGGCGAACGCGAGTGCTCGATCCAGCGGCGGCACCAGAAGCTCATCGAGGAGGCGCCGTCGCCGGCGCTCACCCCCGAGCTGCGCGAGCGCATGGGCGAGGCGGCGGTGCGCCTCTGCCGCGAGGTGGGCTACGAGAACGCCGGCACCATCGAGTTTCTGCTCGACGAGGACGGCCGCTTCTACTTCATGGAGATGAACACCCGCATCCAGGTGGAGCACCCGGTGACCGAGATGGTCTCCGGCGTCGACTTGGTGAAGCTGCAGCTCAAGGTGGCGGCGGGTGAGCCTCTGGGAATTCCCAGCGGCCTGCGCGCGCGCGGCCACGCCATCGAGTGCCGCGTCAACGCCGAGGACCC
>DATNCU010000313.1:0-3263 GCA_035607145.1 Thermoanaerobaculia bacterium | reverse complement strand
CACCGGTCGCCGGCCACGCGGTCTCGACGCCGAAGAAGTCGGCGATCGCGCGCGGCAGCCCTCGCAACTCCGGCGCGCCCGGCAGCCGCTGCACCGGCACTCCCGCGCCGACGGCGACGAAGAACGCCTGCGGGTCGTGCTGCAGCGCGGTGCGGATGCCGTGGTCCGACATCACGATCAGGACGTCGTTGCCGTCGAGCCGGCGGTAGATCTCGCCCAGGCGGCCGTCGACGTAGCGGTAGACGCGGAAGAGCAGCGGCTTGCCGTCGTCCTGGCCGGCGGCGGCGACGGCGGGGAAGGTGGCGTGGGTGACGAGGTCGAGCGAGGCCACGCGCAGCATCACCAGGTCGGGGCCGCCGGGGCCGGCAAGCTGCGACGCGTTGTCGAAGTCCGCCGCCATCTCGGCGAGGAGCTTGCTCTTCACCTTGTCGAGCTCGCCGAGCAGAGCTCCCTCGTCGGCGCGCAGCGGCCGCGTGGGGGCGAGCGGGATGCCGCTCTCGACGCCGTGCGGCCCCACCACCGCGCCGTGCCGGCCCAGCTTGAGCCCGCCCTCGGAGTGGAGCAAGTTGGCGACCCGCAGGTCGCCGGCCCCGAGGGCGGCGAAGAGGTCGACCGCTCCGGGCAGCACCCAGCCGAGCGGTCCGAGCGGGTTGCGGCCGACGAAGTTGAGCCCGCCCAGCTCGTCGCCGAGCTGGTAGAGCGAGGCGAGGACGCTGTCGACGCCGCGTGCCCCCGGCTTGGTGATGCTGCGCATCGCCATGGCGGTGAACGCCGGCTCGCTGGTGAGCACGGCGCTGGTGCCGCCGGCGATGAGGGCGTCGAAGGTGGGCAGCTCGCGCCGCGCGCGGCCGTGCTGCACGAAGCGCCAGTCGCCGCAGTCGAGGATGACGACGAACAGCCGCCGACGCCCGCTCGCCGGCCGCTGCGGCGGCAGCGCCGCTGCGGTCGAGACCGCTGCCGCGGTGGTCTGCCTCGCCACGATCGGCACCGGCGCCGCGCCGCTGCCCCCCGGCCACGCCGCTCCCGAACCGCGCACGCGGTCCTGCGCGTCGCGCAGCACCCAGCGCAGCGGCCACGCCTCCACCGCGCGCGCGAGATGGACGCGCCGCGACGGCGGCAGCTCGACCGCCTCGTACGGCGCGTCGTGCGGCGCCGCGGCCGGCGGCGAGACCAGCAGGCGCCAGCCCGGACCGGCGCCGCGGGCCTGCAGCTCGACGCCGGTGCCGGCGGCGCCCGGCGCGGCAGCGGGCTCCGCCTCGGCGCCGGTGCGGGCGAGGTCCTCGCGGACGAGGTGGCCGAGGTTGCCGAGCTTCGCCACGCCGGCGTCGAAGGCGCGCAGCGCCTCGTCGTGACGGCCGGAGATCACCAGCTCGCCGACGTAGCGGATCCACACCCGGCGCAGCAGCTCGGGGTCGCCGACGCGGTCCCCCGACTCGACCGCGTCGCGCAGCAGGGCGATGCGGTAGCGGCCGCGGGGATCGCTCATCTGGCTGGTGGAGAGCAGGTAGGCGTAGGCCGCCTTCGCCCGTTCGGGCTTGACGCGCGCCCAGGCGTCGACGTGGTTGAGCAGCGCCTGCGGGCGGCCGAGGTGCGCCAGCGTGATGGCGCGGATGTCCCACCAGTCGGCGCCGGTGCTCGCCGTCGGTTGCGGCGGCGGCGCATCGGGCAGCAGCTTCAACGTGCGCTCGAAGTCGCCGCGCTGGAACGCCTGCACGGCGAGGAAGGTGCGCAGGAACGCCGCTTGCGCGCCGGCCGCGGCCACCCGGCGGTCCATCGCCTCGAAGGCCGTCGCCGGCGGTTGCAGCTGCAGCCGCAGCGTCGCCTCGTGGATGAGCAGCGGGGCGCTCTCGTGGTAGCGGTCGTTGCCACGGATCGCGAGCTGTAGCGCGGCGGGGAGCGCGCCGCGGTCGCGCCGCGCCGCCACCAGCTCGGCGGTGAGCGGCGGCCGCGGCAGCCAGTCGCCCGCCGCGGGATCGGCGAGCTCGCGTTCGAGCAGCGCCACGCACTCGCCGCGGCGCTTGTTGGCCATCAACGCCATGCAGCGGCAGTCGGCGGTGGCGAGGTCGTCGACGCTCGCGGTGAGCCTCCCCTCGGAGGCGCGCAGCGCGCGCCGCCAGTCGCGCGCCTCGACGGCGTCGCAGGTCTCGCTGCTGCGCCGGAAGGAGCGCAGGTGGGTCCACGCGCGGCGGACGGCGAAGGCGCCGGCGACGAGCACCAGGCCGAGCACGACGAGAGCCGGCCAGCGCCTCACGGCGCCTCTCCCGCCGGCGTTGCCGGGTCGAGCCGCAGCTCCAGCGCGTAGGCGCCCTTCGCCTTGCTGCCGCGCAACGCGAGGCGCGACCACGGGTAGCGCACCGCCGGGCCGCCGCCGCTCCGCCACGCGTCGCGCAGGAACGCGTCGGCGGCGGGGAAGCGGTCGAGCCGCACCACCAGCCCGCTCGCCGTCGGCACTTGCGTCGCCGGCGGGCTCAGCAAGCCCACCGCCACGCTCAGCCGGTTCCAGCCCAGCACCAGCGCGCGGTCGGTGGCGAGGTAGCAGGGGGCGAGGCCCGGCAGCAGGTCGAGATCGCCGAGGCAGGCGCCGCGATGGCCGCCGTACTCGAAATCCTCGCGCGTCGCCCCCCACTTCTGCTGGGTGTTGGCGACGAGCCGCTCGAGCGCGGCGACCGCCGCGTCCTTCTGCCGCACGTGCAGCGCGACGGCCATCGGGGGCACCTGCTCGTTCGGCCCGGGCGCGTAGACGGCGAGCTCGCTGGTGCCCTCGAGCGCCATGGCGGCGAACAGCTCGCCGGAGAGGCCGTAGAGCCGCTCCGCCCACGCCGCTCCCTCGCCGCCGCCGAGCCCGGAGAAGCCGCGGTCGGAGCGCAGCAGCAGGTGGGCGAGCACGTGCCGTTCGGAAAGCACCGGCGCCGCGGGCGCGGAGCGCGCCGGCAGCAGCGCCTGCCACGGCGCCGCCGCCGCATCGACGCGCAGCGGATCGATCCAGATCGGCGAGGCGCGGAAGACGAAGCAGGTGCGGCAGTTGAAGCTGGGGAAGAGGCCCCAGATGCGCGACAGCTCGTCGATCGACAGCGGCTCCATCGACAGCCAGATCGCGTCCTGGAAGAAAGCGGGCAGCGAGATCGGCGAGGCGGCCTCGATCGCCTGGATGGCGTAGCCGAGCCGGCGCAGTCCGTCGCGCGCGGTGCTGTTCCGCGGCGAGCCGGCGGTCACCAGATAATGGATGTCGAGCGGCACCGCCGGATCGACCTTGCGCGGCGGAT
>DATNCU010000305.1:0-4186 GCA_035607145.1 Thermoanaerobaculia bacterium | reverse complement strand
GGTGGGAGAAGATCGATCTGGCCGCGGCCGGCGCGCAGGCGACGCAGCGGCTCGATGGCCTGGCAGGCGGCGAAGAAGTCCGAGCGCACGGTGGCCACGATCCAGGCGCGGCCGCTGCGGGCGAAGACCTCCAGCACGGCGGCGAAGGCGGCGCGGCCGGCGAGGGCGGCGTCGGCGGCGTGGAGCGTCGCGTCGACGGCGCCGCAGGCGGCGTCCCAGGTCGACGCGACGAGCGGGTTGTCGGCGGAGTCGAAGAGGCCGTCGCCGCGCTCGACGGCGGCGCGGAAGCGCTCGACGTAGGCGGCGCTGTGGACCCGCTCGACGAGCGGGCGGGCGTCGGGATGCGCGCCGGGCTCGTGCACGGCGCGACCGCCGGCGCGCAGGCCGGCGAGGATCGAGATCAGGCGCGAGGGCTGTTCGGGGAAGCCGAGCGGGACATCGTGGAGGAGGCAGCGCGGGTCGGTGACGACGTCCATGGACGGCTCACCGGCTCAGCGCCCGCGATCAGCGCAGCTTCTCTTCGACGAACTCGACGTGCTTGCGGACCTTGGGGTCGTACTTCTTGAAGCGCAGCTTCTCGGTGGAGGTGCGCTTGTTCTTGTCGGTGGTGTAGAAGTAGCCGGTCCCGGCCGAAGACACCAGCTTGATCTTGTCGCGCATCGTCGCAAGCTCCTGATTCGGGGGTTCGCCATCCGGGGGGCGGATGGCGGGGTCGACGGGACTCGAACCCGCGGCCTCCGGCGTGACAGGCCGGCGTTCTAACCAGCTGAACTACGACCCCGATCTGAACGAAAGCTCCAGAGTGGCGCCCCGCTGTGACGGTCCCAGCCTCGGGCTCCGTGGGAGGTGAGGGATTTGAACCCGCGACCCCCTGCGTGTAAGGCAGGTGCTCTAACCGCTGAGCTAACCCCCCTACGAAGGGGGCAGATGATACCGGCCGCCCCCCGACGAGTCAACGCCGGCAAAGGGCCGCGTCGCGGCACCCCCTTGCCGCGATGCGGCGAACCGTGGTAGGTTGCCGCTCCCTGTCGTGGGGCGCGCGCCGCGCGCCGTTCCGGCGATTCCCGCCGCGCCCCACCTCCGCTCCCCAACCGAGGAGAGCGGAGGATGTTCGAGCCATTTCAGCAGAGAGGGCAGCGACAGGAGGAGATCGAGAGCGACCGCGGCGCCGCGGCCGCGAGGTATTGGGAGGCGTTCGCGCAGGGCCACGCGCACGAGCTGGTGCGCTGCGTGGCGGCGACGATGCGCCGCATCGGCTGGCGCGTGGAGCCGAGCGAGGTCGACGAGGTGGTGCAGGAGGTCTACTGCCGGCTGCTCGACGGCCGCTTCCCGGCCGGCATCGAGAGCTGGTCGCGCACGCAGCTGTGGGGCTACCTGCAGCGCGTCGTGCGCAACGTCATCGTCGACGAGGTGCGCAGCCGCTGCGCGCGCAAGCGCGGCGGCGTGCCGCAAGGTGAGATGGAACCGCGGCGCGAAGCGGGCGGCCCGACGCTGGGCGAGCGGCGGGCGCCGGGGCCGACGCCGGAGGAGCGGCTGCTCGACCGCGAGCGCGCCCGCGCGCTGCGGCGCCGCGTACGTGAGCTCGGCGGTCCCGAGCACGGGTCGCGCAACCTGCACATCCTCGAGCTGGCGGCGGTCGAAGGCTGCACGGCGGCCGAGATCTCGCGGCGGCTCTCGGGCGCGCTGAGCGCGAGCAGCATCCACACCGTGCTGCACCGCCTGCGGCATCAGCTGGCGGCGATGCCGGGCCCGGAGCTGGCGGCGATGGTGGAGGTCTGAGCCTGGCGTGCGGGAGCGCGGTGCTATCGTCGTCGGTGGCCGCGGTGGGAGGACGGACCTGCCCGCTTCCTGAAGACGCAGTGACCTCCGGAGGAACCTCAAGATGCCCCACGAGTTGCCCAAGCTCCCCTACGCCTACGACGCCCTCGAGCCGCACATCGACGCGCGGACGATGGAGATCCACCACACCAAGCACCACCAGGCCTACGTGACCAACCTCAACGGCGCCATCGACAAGCACCCCGAGCTCGGCAGCAAGAGCGTCGAGGACCTGCTGCGCGGCATCGATCAGGTGCCGGAGGACGTGCGCACGGTGGTGCGCAACCACGGCGGCGGCCACGCCAACCACTCGCTGTTCTGGCAGATCATGGGACCGGGCGGCGGTGGGACGCCGAGCGGCGCATTGGGCGATGCGATCACGAGCGCCTTCGGCAGCTTCGACTCTCTCAAGGAGAAGCTCAACGACGCCGCGACCAAGCGCTTCGGCTCCGGCTGGGGGTGGCTCGTCGTCGCCGGTGGCAAGCTGGAGGTGACCTCCACCGCCAACCAAGACAGCCCGCTGATGGAAGGCAAGACACCGCTCCTGGGCGTTGACGTCTGGGAGCACGCCTACTACTTGAAGTACCAGAACCGGCGTCCCGACTACCTGGCAGCGTGGTGGAACGTCGTCAACTGGGCCGAGGTGGCGAAGCGCTTCGACGCGGCGAAGTAGCGGCGCGGCGGCGTTAGGAGTCTTGAAGCAACAGGCTCCATCGATTAAGGTTCGCCGCTCTGGTTCGCCGTTCTGAACAAAGCAGTGGCGGTGTAGCTCAGCTGGTTAGAGCGAGCGGCTCATAACCGCTAGGTCATGGGTTCGAGTCCCGTCACCGCCACCATTTCCCCTTCCGGCGCGCTCGGAAGCGCAGTCGCCGCGCTGGCGAGCTGCCTGCGCGAGCACGGCGTCGGGAAGGGCGAGCCGCTCGTCGTCGCTTTTTCCGGCGGACCCGACTCGATGGCGCTGCTCTTGGCCGCGAGCCACGTCGCCCGGGAGATCGGCGTTCGACCAGCGGCTGCGCACGTCGACCACCGGCTCGACTCCGGCTCAACGGTGCGCGCCGAAGGCGCGCGCCAGTTGGCGGCGCGAGTCGCCGTGCCCTTCCGGATGCTACTCGCTGAGTTTGACGTCACCGCGGGTGGCGAGAGCCGCGAGGCGGCGGCGCGCCGACTCCGCTACCGGCTGCTCGACGAACACCGCCGCGAGCTCGGCGCGCGCTGGCTTCTCACCGCCCACCACGCCGACGACCAGGCCGAGACGGTGCTGCTGCGCCTCTCCCATGGCTCGGGTCTCGCCGGCCTCGCCGGCATGGCGGCGCGTCACCAAACGGTGCTGCGGCCGCTGCTGTCACTGTCCCGCCGCGAGCTGCGGGCCGCCGTTGCCGAGGGGGGACTGGCGCCGCTCGACGACCCCACGAACCACGATCTCTCGGTGCCGCGCAACCGCCTGCGTCACCAGTTGCTGCCGGCGCTGGGCGACGGCGCCGCCGCCGGGGCGCGGACTCTCGGCGCGGCGGCGGCGGCGCTCGCCACTAGCGTCGAACGGCGGCTGCCGGAGTTGCTGCCAGCGCTCGGCGAATCCGCATCAGGTACTGATTCCAATCCGCGCCTACCGCTCGACGTCCTGCGGCGCTTGCCCGCCGAGCTGCTGCCCTGGGCCCTGGCCCTCCTCCACCGCCGTTCGGGCGCCGCCTACCCGCCTCGCGCGGTCGCCATCGCCGAGCTGCGCCGGCAGCTCCAGCGCTGCGACCGCGTCACTTGCGACTGCGGCGGCGGCTGGCGGTGGCGCACCGATTCCGCCGGGCGGCTGCGGGTCGAGCCGGCCCCGGCCGGCGCATCACCTTTCACTTATACTGTCGACGTACCCGGTACTGTCGACGTACCCGGTATTTCCGACTTACCTGAGGGAGTGGAGATCACCGAAGCCGGCACGACCGTTCGCGCACCGCAGCCGCCCGTCGCCACCTCGACACGGTGCGGCGAGCCGGGCTCGACCGCTCGCGACCTCGCTGGAGCCGCCGCCGCGGAGGCCCGATGACCGCGACGCCGACGATCAAGGTCCTCTTCGACGCCCGCGCCATCGCCGCGCGCGTGCAGGCGCTCGGCCAGCGGCTGCAGCGCGAGGTGGCGCAAGAGGACCCGCTGGTGGTGACGCTGCTCGGCGGCTCGGTGATCTTCCTCGCCGACCTCATCCGCTCGATCAGCACGCCGCTGCGCTACGAGTTCGTGCAGGTGGAGTACAAGAGTCACGAGGAGCAGGGGGAAGAGGAAGTCACCGACATCCAGTACCCCATCCCGATCGAGGTCCAGGGGCAGAGCGTGATGGTGCTCAAGGACGTGGTCTCGACGGCCATCATCGAGACCTACCTGGGGA
>DATNCU010000297.1:0-4602 GCA_035607145.1 Thermoanaerobaculia bacterium | reverse complement strand
ACGAAGCGCTCGAGGAACGAGAATCGCGCCGTGCGTGCAACACGCCGGCCGGCGGGGATGACCTCGTTGCCGTCGAGGATGCCGTCGCCGTTCCAGTCGTGGTTGGCGAAGGAGCGGTCGTTGCCGCGCCACTCGGCGCGCGCGATCATGCCGTCGGCGTTGACGTCGAGACCGCGGAAGCGGCGTTGGCCCGGGAAAGCCGCCGGCTGGCGGCGAAGCACGCGCTCCTCCTGCACGACCCGCACGCGCTCCGCTCGGATCGCCTGGCGCTGCTCGCGAGTGACGAAGCGCTCGGCGCGTTGCGCCCGCTGGGCGCGGACGGCCGCCCGCTCCTCGCGCAGCGTGGGCGGCTGGCGATCGAAGACGTTGCGCTCGGCGGCGCGGAGTCGCGCAGCCTCACGCTGCTGGCGGACCACCCGCTGGGCGCCGTCGACGTGACGCTCGACGCGCGCCGGTCGGCGCTGCTTGGCCACATGCTGGCGTTCGGCGCGAGCAACGTGACGCTCAGCACGCACCTGATGTCGTTGCGCGCGCACCTCATGTCGCTGCGCGCTGGCTTGGTGCCGCTCGGCGCGGACTTGGTGACGCTGGGCGGTCGCGCGCGTCGCGCGGTTCTGCTTCACGTGTTGGCGATTGGCCTGACGCTCGACGCGTGCCTGCTGGTGGTCGGCGCGGCCCTGACGGTGCCCGCCGCCCGGCGCACCGGCGGCGGGCCCGGCGAGCAATGCGAAGCTCAACAGAAACGCTCCGTAGGTGCGTTTCATGGTGCACCTCCTACGGCCGCGCGGTGGGGTTCAAAGGAGTGGCCTGGTCAGGCCGGGTGCGCGGCCTTGGGCCCTTTCGAGCAAGGCACATACCACTCCGCTGCGGGAAGCGTACGGCGCGTAAATCCTGCGATCACAGCAGTTGTGTGATCGCCTGGGCAATCCCGCATCGAGGCGGCTGTCCTCCCGAGAGGCCGGGGCTACTCGACGCGGGTAGCGATACCGCTGCGGATGGCCTCGTCGAGCAGCTCGCGCATCGCGCGCTCGGCCAGCTCGGAGGCCTCCTGCTGGCGGCGGCCCAGCTCGTTCTGCCGCTCGCCGAGCTCGTTCTGCTTGCCGCCCAACTCGTTCTGGCGCTCGCCGAGCTGGTTCTGCATGCGTGCCAGCTCGTTCTGCTGCTCGCTGAGCTGCTCGATCTGCCGGTCGAGCTCCCTCCTCGCGCGATCGATCTCGCGCTGCCGGCTCTCGAGCGCCGCGCGCTCCGCTTCGTCGGCGTGGTAACCCTGCGCCGATAGCGCCGCCTGCTGCGCGCTGAGCTGCGCCCCCTGCGCGCCGATCGTCGCCTGCTGACTGCCCAGCGTCGCCTGCTGCGCGCCGAGCTGCGCCTGCTGGGCGCCCAGCTCCGCTTGCTTCGAGCCCAGCTCGGCCTGCTTTCCGCCGAGCTCGGCCTGCTTCGCCCCCAGCTCGCGCACCGGGCCATAGATCTCTTCGAGGCGAGCGAGGAAGGCGGGATCGCGCACCACCCACTCGGCGTCGCCGCGGCGGGCCCAGAACAACGGCTCGTCTCCGCGCAGCTGGCGGCGAGCGCGATCGGCATCGCCGGTGCGACCGCTCATCATCGTGTGGTGCCCGGCGTCGCGGATGTAGACCCACGCATCTTCGCCATCGTCGCGATCGTGATGCGTGCTCTCTCTTTCGGACGACGGGGCGGCCACCGCCAACGTGGCCAGCAGCGCCGGTCGCGCGCTCGGCTCGGCCGCTCGTCCTGGCTCGACGGCGACGGCGGAATCCACGGCCGGGGCGGGCTCCCCCGCGCGAGCGGGCTCGGTGGCGGCAGCGGCGGCCGGGGCGGGAGAGGCGGCGGACCCGGCCGCGGTCTCGCGCGCGGTCACGCGCAACGGCACCAGCGCGCCGACGCCGAGCAGCAGCAGCGGGATCACGAAAGCGGGACGGAACGGACGAGCGGGCTGGAGCAACATCTGGAGCCTCCTCTGCAGCGTGGTGTGGGTGACGGCGGCGGCCGCGGCGCGCAGCGGCGGCGTGCCGCAGCCGAGGGCCAGCTCGAGCAGCAGGCGGCCGTAGGCGCGTGGCGACGGCGCGAGCCGCGCCACCACCGCCGCGTCGCAAGCCTCCTCGCGGGCGAGGGCGTGCTCGCGCTCGACGAGCCGCGCGAGCGGGTGGAAGAAGAAGCAACGCGCGGCGAGCGCCGGCACCAGGCCGAGCAGCAGGTCGGCACGGCGAACGTGCAGCAGCTCGTGGCCGAGCGCCATCGCCAGCTCCTCGCCGGCGAACCGTTCGCACATGCCGGCGGGCAGCAGCACTACGGGCTTGCGTGCACCGACCACCTGCGGCGTCGCCGCGGCGCGCGAGATGCGCAGCTCGGCGGCGGGGACGTCGAGCCGCTGGCGCAAGGCCTCGAAGGTGGCGAGCAGGGCCGCGTCGGTCACCGGCTCGGCGGAGCACACCACCCGGCGGGCGCGCAGGAGGTGCGAGCCGGCGCGGGCGAGCTCGACCGCGAGACCTGCGAGCCACAACGCGACGAGCGGCAAGCGCCAGGGAATCGAAGAACGCAGCGACGTAGCCAGGGAGCTCGCGGGAGCGACAGCGCTCGTGCGAGGTTGCGCATCACCGAGTGCCGCACTTCCCCGCGCGCTGCCGGCGATCTCCGCGCCGGCGGTGCGCTTGGCCGAGCCGTGTGGCTCGAACCGCACGCTCGCCGCAACCACGTCGCGAGCGGTCGGCAGCAACGGCAGCGCCACCGCCGGCAGCGGCAGCAGCCCGAGCAGCATCTTGAGCGCCACGCCCCACCACAGCCAGCAGCGCACGGCCGGCGGCAGCGCCGGGGCCAAGCGGCACAGCGTCCACACTCCGAGCGCCAGCAGCCCGCCGACGATCAGGGTCTCCACCAACCGCTCGGCCACGCCCGACAGCAGCTCCAAGACGTTCAGAGCGTTCACGGTTCGCTCCTCCTCTCCTCGAGACGCTCCACCAGCTGCTCGAGCGCGGCGCGCTCCTCCGCGCTCGCGGCACCCTCCTCCACCAGGTAGGCGACGAAGGGCGACAGCGATCCGCCCAACGTCCCTTCGACGAACGAGCGCACGAGCCCGCGCAGCAACTCACCCGAAGGCTGCGCCGCCGCGTAGCGGTAGACGCCCTGCTGACGCCGCCGGCGGAGGAAGCCCTTCTCGTGGAGGCGCTCCAGCATCGTCTGCACCGTGCTGCGCGCCAGCCTCTCGGCGTCGCCGAAGCCGTCGGCGGCCTCGCCGACGGTAGCGCCACCGCGTTCGGCCACCCAGCGCAGCAGCGCCAGCTCCCGCTCGCCCACTCCGCTCGTCCGCTTCGCCCGCATCGCGCCTCCGATCACTACATTTGTCGTCATCATAGTCGTGACGACATCTGTCGTCAAGCGGGTCGCACCGCTGTGCCTGGTACGCTGCCGCGGCTCGCGGGTTGCATTACGATGCGCACCGTCCGCCTCGGCCTCGCCGCCACGCTCGCGCTCGCCGTCGTCCTCCCCATCGAAGCCAGAGCGCAGCTCACCCTGACGCTCCGCCAAGGCAAGGGCTGGGTGGAGAGCAGCGACCTCCGTCTCTCCCGCCCAAACACCGACGTCACCCTTCGCGACGTCACGTGGAAGGATGACTCCTACCGCTCGCCCATCTACTACGGGGTCGGCCTCACCTGGTGGCTGCCGCGTCACCGAGAGTGGGGCGTGGGCCTCGACCTCACCCACGCCAAGGCGATCCTCGAAACGGAAGAGTCCGCGCTGGCGCAGGGCACGCTCGACGGCCGCCGCGTCGATGGGCCGGTCCTCGTACGCGACGTGGTGCCGGCGCTGCAGCTCTCGCACGGTCTCAACCTCGCCACCCTGAATGGCTACCGCCGCTGGTGGGCCGCGCCGCGCGGCGAGGCGCCGACCGGCGTCGCGCTCTACCTTGGCGTCGGCGCCGGCGTGGCACTGCCGCACGTCGAGGCGCAGGTCGCCGGCATCCGCACGGACGAGTACCAGCTGGCCGGTCCCGCGGCGCGCGCCCTGGCCGGCCTCGACGTGCCCTTCGACGAGCACATCTCGCTGGTGGGCGAGGCGATCCTTTCCTGGGCCGACCTGCGTGCCGACCTCACCGGCGGCGACGAGGTGAGGACGCGCCTCCTCGTGCCGCAGCTCAGCCTGGGGTTCGCCCTGCGCGACTGATCGGCTAGCAATCCTCGCCGAGGATCTCGAGCTTGTCGGGGAGGTTGGGCACCAGGCAGAGGAACTCGAAGGGCGCCTCCACCACCTCGTAGGAGTGCGGCATCCCGGCCGGGATGTAGAGCACGTCGCCGCTGCTCACCTCGTGCACCTGGTCGCCCGCCGAGACCCGCGCCCGCCCGCGCAGCACGTACTGCTCGTGCTCGACGGTGTTGGTGTGGCGCGGCATGCCGCCGCCCTCGCCCATGACGAAGCGGCGCATGGCGAAATGCGGGGCGCCGTCGTCGGGGCCGAGCAGCACCTGCACCTCGGTCGAGCGGCCCGCCGCCACCGTCTTGCCGGGCACCGCCGCCGCCTTCTTGACCACCGCCGTCTCGCCGCTCAATGCGCCTCCTCCGCGGGGGGGCCGAAGGGCGCCGACCCGCGTGC